>JBCBTR010000022.1:0-16582 GCA_039818545.1 Pseudomonadota bacterium | reverse complement strand
GGGCGACGATGTCGGCGTATACTATGACTGGCTGCTGATCAAGATAGGGATCAGGAATTACAGGACGGGCAGTCCCAACTATTGACGGAAGACTCCTCCATCGAACTCGAGCCCGGAATCTCAGCATACACTCCTGCACCGCTGGATATCGCTTTTCGCGTCGGCAGCTTTCCGAAACTGTCAGAGACATTTGTCCTGAAACAGATTTCAGGACTGATCGGCCTCGGTCACCGGGTCACCATCCTGGCGGACTCATGGTCGGGAGAGGCCAGCGCGCCCGATGGCATCGCCGCGACCCGATACGTACAGCCTCGTGCAGGCTGGCTGCAGGCGCTGTATCGCCGCCTGCCCTATCGCTTCAAACGGTCTTTGACCGCGGCCGCCGAGCGGCGCATGTCGCGCAAGGCCGATGTCGTTGTCTGCAATTTCGGCTGGTTCGGCGAACAGGTTTTCGAGCACACAAGCGCCCTGCCCGATGCTGCAAAGATCGTCACGATTTTCCATGGCGACGACATGTCCCGCAGCCTGAAAGACGGCTCACGCGCCCGCTATGACGATCTCCTGAAATCCGATGGCGTGTTCCTGCCAATCAGCGATTTGTGGCGGCGCGAACTGCTCAAGCTCGGGGCCTCTGACAGCCAGATCGAGATCTACCATATGGGCGTCGACCCCGATGAGTTTGCCTTCCGGGCCCCGCAGGACAACCCGGACAAGCCCTTCCAGATGATCGCAGTTGGTCGCTTCGTGGAAAAGAAAGGGCTCGAATACGCGATACGCGCGGTGGCTCAGGCCGCCAGCCAGATCGGCGATCGCAAGATCCACCTCGACCTGATCGGCGACGGTCCGCTCGCCGACCCCCTGAAAGCGCTGGTGGAAGAACTGGACCTGGGAGCCATGGTGACGTTTCACGGCTTCCTGCCGCATGCCGAAGTCGCAAAGGCGCTCAAAGACGCCGATGCATTTGTCCTGCCCAGCGTTGTTGCCGCCGACGGAGATATGGAAGGTATCCCGGTCTCCCTCATGGAAGCCATGGCCAGCGGCCTGCCTGTCCTGTCGACCCGCCATAGCGGCATTCCCGAACTGATCGAGCATGGCGTGAACGGCCTGCTGGCGGACGAGCGCGATGTCGCCGGGCTTTCAAACCAGATCGTCACCCTGATCAACGACCCGGATGGGCGCGCCGCCCGCGCCGCAAAAGCCCGCGAGACGATCGAGCAGGACTTCAACCTGAAGACACTATCGGTACAGCTCAGCGAGATCTGCCGCGCCAGCGTTCACCCGTCCCAGTCAAGCAAGCCCCCGGTAAGCTGATGAGCCTCGCGGTCAGCGTCATCGTTCCAACGTTCAACCGGGTCGGCCTTCTCAGGACCAGCCTTGAAGCCGTGCTCGCTCAGACCGTGAAGCCGGCTGAAATCTTCGTCGTGGATGATCGCTCATCCGACGACACAGCCAGCGCAGTAGCGGCGTTCGGATCTGCGGTTCAACTCGTTCGAAAGCCGGAAAACCGGGGCAAGGCCCACTCCATCAACCTCGCCATGACCATGGTCCGGCAAGAGGCCGTCTGGATCGTCGATGATGATGACATCGTCACCGAAGACGCCCTTGAACGCCTCTCCGGCCTGCTCGCCAGTCAGCCAGATGCCGGCTTTGCCTATGGCCGCCATGACCGCTTCCACGAGACCGATACAGGTCAACGCGAGAGCCTTGGAACCGGTTACTGGCAGGAGTGTGCACCCGAGAACTTCCTCACCTCAACGCTTGAAGACTTCTTCGTCCATCAACCGGGCATGATCGCCAGACGGGACAGCCTGACGCGTGCCGGCCCCGTCAACGAGTCGCTTGCCCGGTCACAGGATTATGACCTGCTCATTCGACTGGCGCGGACCTCCAAATGCGTCTCGACACAAGACGTCGTCTTCCATCAGCGCCAGCATGACGGGGATCGCGGCGTCGGCAAGGATCGGTTCTCAGCGAGTGAACGAGACGCCAAATGGGTCAGCTTCGATCAGATGATCTTCAGGAAGCTGCGCGAAGATATGAGCCTCGATGAGTACCTGCCCGGCGCGCAATCCGTCACGACTGAAACAGACAAACGTCTCGCCCTGATCCAACGCGGCGTGATCATGGCGCGAAAGAAAATCTGGGAACTGGCGATTGAGGATTTCACCACCGCCGCAGAGATTGGCGACAGCGCCCTCTCAGAGGCAGAGCAGGACACGCTCCGGCGGGCTTTCGGCTCAAAGTATGGATGCCGCGAGATCATCGATACCGGCGATCTTGCCGACCAGATCCGGACCACACGCAAGGCCGGGCCGCATGGACCGGCAATCGTTAAAGCGCTGGCGCGCGGCCTGCGCTGGCGTATTCGCGAAGCTTTCGCCGCCCGCGATCCGCAATCGGCACTCTTGTATGCGCGCCGTTATGCAGCGTTAAACCATTAAGCTTTAGAAGCTGCGGCTTATCCGGTACGGATCTTGCCATCAGCGAAGCGAAGCTTTGCCAAACATATGGGAAATATTACAATGAAAGTTGTCCTGCTCGCCGGCGGATTCGGCACGCGCATCAGCGAAGAGACCAGCATCCGTCCGAAGCCGATGGTTGAAATCGGCGGTCGTCCGATCCTGTGGCACATCATGCGGTCCTACGCCGCCCACGGACTGACCGATTTCGTGATCTGCGCGGGCTACAAGTCCGAATACATCCGTAATTACTTCCTGAACTACCGCAACGCGCTCTCCAACTTCACCATCAATCTGAAGTCGGGCGAAACCGAGTTCCACGACACCGAAGCCGAAGACTGGAACGTTACGGTCATCGACACCGGCCTCAACACGATGACTGGCGGACGCATCAAGGCCGCTCAGCCCTATATCGGCGATGAGCCCTTCTGCCTGACCTATGGCGATGGCGTCTCCGACATCAACATCACCGAACTGCTCAAATCACATGAGTCCTCAGGTGCGATGGCAACACTTACCGCCGTGATCCAGCCCGGTCGTTTTGGTGGCCTGTCGGTCGACTCCAAAGGTGGGCCCGTCCGGTCCTTCCGTGAGAAGGCGGCCGAGGATGGCAACCTGATCAATGGCGGCTTCTTCGTCTGCAATCCCGGCGTGTTCAACTACATTGACGGTCCGGAGACAGTCTGGGAACGCGATCCGCTGGAGCGTCTCGTCGAGAATCAGCAGCTCAACGCCTACCGCCATGCCGGCTTCTGGCAGCCCATGGATACGCTGCGCGACCGCAACTATCTGGAAGACCTGTGGGTCAAGGGTGAAGCCCCATGGGCCCCGGCTGAATAGTCAATCCCAAGGAGACTTTTGGGTCCCGGCCGCCGGATGTAAGAGGGCGTCGACACCCCTCGCGCCGTCCTCCATACGGGTGGACAGCATGACAGTCTCAGCGTCCGCGCCGCATTGCTGACGTGCAGGACGATCTCGATCACGTTGACCACAATTGGCGCGGGATTTGCCAATACAGGCGTTTCCAAGGCTGAGCCGGACAGGAAGACAAGACCCAGATGGCAGACCCGACCAAACCTCTGAGTGCCGGACCGCCCGACGGAGGCCCCTCGGCCGGTCTGGGCAGCACGGTCGTCAAGGGAGCGGTCTGGACAAGCCTCGCCAATGTCGCCCGCATCGCGTCAGCGGTGCTGATCATCCCGATTCTCAGCCGGTTTCTCGATCTGGCCGATTTCGGCATCATGCAGATAGCGATGCCGATCGTCCTGTTCCTGATGATCTTCAACGATGTTGGGCTAGGGCCTGCTCTCGTCCGCGCTGAAAATCCATCGCGCGCGATGTGGTCGAGCGTGCTCTGGACCAATCTTGGCCTTGGACTGATCATGACCTGCGGGCTCTTCGCCATCGCAGGCCCATTAGCTGACTTCTTCCGCGAGCCCGAGGTCGAGCCGATCACGCAGGCCCTGTCGATCGCTTTGATCCTCAATTGCCTGAGCATCGTGCCCGGAGCCCGGCTCCAGCGCGATTTCAAGTTCAAGCAGATGACAATTGTCGAAGTGGTGTCGATCTCCTGCGGGATCGCCGCCGCTGTCGTGACGGCGATACAGGGCGCTGGCGCGTGGGCACTCGTCTATCAGCAGGTCGCAATGTTCTTTGTGAAAACCATCATGCTATGGGGGTTTGCGCGGAACACGGCCGTCGCCTTCGAGTATCGCTGGAGTGAGATCGCGAACGTATTCGGCTTCAGCTCCAACCTGCTCGGCACGCGTTTCATCACCTTCCTCGCCAATAACGTGCCCAATCTCCTGATTGGCCGGATCATCAGTGTGACGGCGCTCGGGGCCTACTCGATTGCGGTTCGTATCATGATCGTACCCGTGCAGATCTTCGCGCAGGGACTGACATCTGTCCTACTGCCGACGATGGCGCAATTCCATACCGATACCGATCGCATGCGTGCCGCCTGCCTGCGGACCTATCGGCTGACCGCGCTCGTTACATTCCCGGCGCTGGCCGGGATTGCAGCGCTCGCGGAGCCCTTCGTCTTGTTCGCGCTCGGCGAAAGCATGGCCGCCGCCGGGCCGATCCTCGCCCTGATCGCACCGCTTGGGGCCGCCAAGGCGCTGCTCAGTTCGCAGAGCGCGATGTACATGGCACTCGGCCGGGCAGATGTGTTGTTCAAATGGGCCACGATAGAAGCGGTGCTGATCTCCATCGGGTTCGCCATTGGCATACAGTTCGGCCTGATTGCCGCCGTCCAGATCTATGTGGTTGTCCTGCTGCTTGTCGCACTCCCCAGCATGAAAGCACTTCTGCGCCTCGTGGATGGCACACTGGTTCAGCTCGGCCGCGCGCTTTGGGCACCGCTGGTTGTCTCGCTCGCGATGACCTTTGTCCTTCGGCAGGCCTGGCAGATGGATCTGGCCTTCATGCCCGCCGACCTGCTGGTCAGACTTCTGATCTTTGTGGTCGCAGGTGTCGTCTTTTATGGAATCGGCCTGCTGGCATTCGACCGAAAGGCTTTCGGCGAGTTTCGCACCATCGCGGCGGCAGTGATGTCAAAATAGGTTTATCGGTATCGCCGAAGGGCTGATTTCGCGTCGGCCAGCACTGCTTCATCGCCCGACTGCTGAAAAACTTGCATTTCGCCCCCCATATCGCTTATCCCCGCAAACTTTACGCCGCACCCAGAAGAGGCGCCCCATGGCAGAGCTCATCATTCCCGGACCATCCGGTCGCATCGAAGGCCGCTACACAGAGCCGCCCATCGAAGGCGCACCGATTGCGCTGATCCTTCATCCACACCCCAAAGCGGGCGGCACAATGCAGGATCCGATCTCGATCCGCCTGTTCCAGCTGTTCGAAGAGCGCGGCTTCGGCGTGCTTCGCTACAACTCGCGCGGCGTCGGTCGGTCGCAAGGTGTCTACGATCAGGGCATCGGCGAGCTTGAAGACGCTGCCTACGTTCTCGACTATCTGGAAAACCTGACCGAAAGCCCGCGCTATGTCTGGTGCGCCGGTTATTCCTTCGGGGCCTGGATCACGCTCCAGCTGCTGATGCGCCGCCCGGAGATTGACGGCTTCCTCGCCATCTCCCCGCCTGCCAACCATTACGACCTGACCTTCCTTGCGCCCTGCCCGGCCTCCGGCCTGATCATCAATGGCGACAATGACGCCGTGGCTGGCCCCGCAGACGTTGAGCGCGCGCTCCAGAAAGTCCGCGTCCAGAAAGGCGAAGTCATTGAACGCGACGCCGTTGCCGGCGCGAACCACTTCTATGAAGGCAAGATGGACGACCTGATGGAGAAGTGCGGCATCTATCTTGATCGCCGCCTTGCCGAAGCCGAAGAAAAGCTGCGCCTCGAAGCCGAGGAAGAGTAACGCTCACGAGAACGTCAATCCACTCAAACCCCCGCCCATGCTAGCACCGGCGCGTATCAAGGGAGTTTGATTTCATGCGCATCGTTCAGGCATTTGCCGCTTTCTCAGTTCTGGGGCTCGCTGCCTGCGGCGCGCCTGCCGCTTCTCCGGATTCACCGGCTCAGGTAACCGAAGCGGTCACAGAAGACACCCGCCTCGTCGCGGCGCTCTCCTATGCGGACTGGTGCGGCAGCTGCAAGGTTCTCGATCCGAAACTCGCCGCCATTCGCACCGGTGAGCCGATTGACGGCGTCGCGCACGTCGTTCTGGACTTCACCGAGAAAGATGAAGTCGCCTATTTCGCCGCCGCAGACGAAGCCGGCATCGGTGAGGCCGTTCGCAACTACTATGATGAAGGCGTCGGCACGGGCCTTCTGCTGCTCGTCGATCTTGATGATGGCGAAGTCGTCAGCGTCGTCCGCAAGGACATGACCGAAGCCGACATCCGCGCCGCGCTCGAAACCGCCGCAGCCGCAGCCTAGACACCGATCATGCGCCCGCCCGTCAAAGGCGCGGGTGCCCCGGTCGTCTTCGGCCAGCTGATCGGCAAGCCGCGCAAGGTCCGTACGGCGAGAAATGCAAACGCCTCAGCCTCGATCGAGTCGCCGCGCCAGCCGGCATCCTCGGCGCTGATCACCCGGGCCGGCACCTCCTCGCGCAGCCGCGCCATCATCGCCGGATTGTGGCGGCCACCGCCGCACACCACCAGCGTCGATGGCCGCTCTGGCAGCAAGGCCAGCCCCATCGCGACCGCCCGTGCTGAAAACGCCGTCAGCGTCGCTGCACCATCCTCGAAGGACAGCCCCCGCGCCATGTTCGCGTTGAAGTCGTAGCGGTCGAGCGACTTTGGCGGCTCTTCCCCAAACCATGGATGCTCGCAGAGCTGCGCCAGCAAGCCTTCATGGACATGCCCGCCAGCGGCAAACCGGCCGCCTTCATCATGTGTGCCGCGCCCATGCCCTTCGACCCATTCATCAATCGGCCCGTTGGCCGGGCCTGTATCGAAAGCAGACAGCGTCCCGTCTGCGGCGCGCCCGGTAATATTGGCAACGCCGCCAAGGTTCAGGACAGCTGCCGCCTCGCCCTGCATCCGCTCCAGCAGCGCCCCATGATAGACAGGGGCCAGCGGCGCGCCCTGCCCACCGGCGGCGACATCCGCTGTTCGAAAGTCAAAAGCGAGCGGAAGGCCCAGTCCTGCCTGAAGAGCCACACCATCCAGAAGCTGCTTCGTCGCGCCGATCGAATCAGACGTCGGCCGCCTGTGCAGCACCGTCTGGCCATGAACCCCCGCAATGGCAGGCTTCGGCCCGTTCCAGTCCTCCAGTAGCATACGCCAGGCATCGAGATGCGTCGCGGTGATCACCGCCTCCATCTCGGCGAAGGCGGTGGCGGGCTCAACGCCCTGCCAGTTCCAGTCACGCGCGGCCTGTGTCCCAGCCTGCAGCCCGGCGCGCTCTTCGACCGTATACTTGCGCTCGGCCACCGCTCCGAAGTCGAGCACACGCACCCCATCTGTGAGAATCAACGCCGCATCCACCGCATCCAGCGACGTGCCGGACATGAACCCGGCGGCCCAGACAGGCTCGAAATCGTCATGCGCGCTGTTCAAACCTATCGGCTCCCGTGCTAGTGCGCGCCGCTTACGGAGACCGATATGAGCGCCTACACATCTGATTTTCTGCGCGAGTTAGACGCGCGCGGCTTTATCAAGCAAGTCACGCACACGGATGAACTGGACGCTTACTGCGCCAGCGGCACGCCCATGGCCTATATCGGATTCGATGCGACGGGCGACAGCCTGCATGTCGGCCACCTCATGGGCATTATGATGCTCAGGCGGCTGCAGCAGGCCGGTGGCAAGCCCATCGTGCTCATGGGCGGCGGCACCACAAAGATCGGTGACCCGACGGACAAGGAGAAATCCCGTCCCCTCCTCACAGAAGAACAGATCGCCGCCAACATTGCCGGCATCCGGAAAGCTTTCGAGCCGTTCCTGACCTTCGGCGATGGCCCGACTGATGCGATCATGGTCAATAATGCGGACTGGC
The DNA here is from genome assembly GCA_039818545.1 of Pseudomonadota bacterium. Lineage (GTDB taxonomy): Bacteria > Pseudomonadota > Alphaproteobacteria > Caulobacterales > Hyphomonadaceae > JANQQC01. Next base: position 8,655 of record JBCBTR010000022.1, on the reverse strand, counting down.
TCGACGAGCTTGGCTACATCGACGTCCTTCGAAATGTCGGCCGTCACTTCACCATCAATACGATGGTGAAACAGGACACCGTCGCCCGCCGCCTCGCCGCTGAACAGCCCTACACCTTCCTCGAATTCAACTACCTGCTGCTGCAGTCCTACGACTTTCTGGAACTCTTCCGCCGTCATGGCTGCGCCCTGCAAATGGGCGGCTCCGACCAGTGGGGAAACATCCTCGGCGGCGCTGACCTGATCCATAAAGCCGATGGCGGCGACGCGTTCGGCCTGACCTGCCCGCTCATCACCACGGCGTCTGGCGGCAAGATGGGTAAGACGGCGGACGGCGCAGTCTGGCTGAATGCCGACCGGCGCAGCCCCTACGAGTACTGGCAGTTCTGGCGCAACACCGAAGACGCCGATGTCGGCCGCTTCCTGCGCCTCTTCACCGAACTCCCGCTGGATGAAATCACCCGCCTCGAAGCGCTTGAAGGCGCGGAGATCAACGACGCCAAGATCGCACTCGCCGATGCAGCGACAGCGCTCCTGCATGGCGAGGCAGCGGCAAAGGACTCTCGAAACACAGCTGAAGAAGTCTTCGGCAAAGGTGCAAGCGCTGACGGCCTTCCAACAACAGAGATTCCTCTAGCCAGTATTCACGAAGGAATTCAAATTGCGGAACTCTTCGTAGTTGCCGGTCTGGTAAAGTCGAATGGGGAAGCGCGCCGGCTGATCAAACAAGGTGCAGCGAGAATAAATGACCTTCCTATTGCTGATCAATTTGCCACCGTGAAGGAACATAGCGCCGCTTATCCAGTGGTTGCGATGTTCTCCTCAAGCGATGTGCCCTCAGAAACGGTTGTTCAGGGCCCAGCCAAAGGAACGCAAATCAAGCTCTCCGCCGGCAAGAAACGCCACGCCCTGATCAAGCCGGTCTAGTCGATCACTTCCGGCGGTGGCAGCGGCTCAAGCTCGGACGGGATCGGATTGTCCGGGTCACGCGCCTGGAACTCCGGAACATCGGTCTGTGCCGGGTTCTCGAAAATGCGCCGGATGATGCCGGGCGCGACCGCCGAGAGCGGATTCACCGAGACCTGCGCCTTCTCCAGCGTCCCACGGACCGAATAGGTCAGCGAGAACACGCCCTCGCCATCGCGGCCAACCACAAGGTCACCGATGATCGGAATGCCGCCCAGCGCCGAGTTCAGGCCAAAGCTCGGCACCAGCACGCCATCGATATGAATGTCGCCATCCTCGGTCCCGACATAACCATTGACCGTCAGGCCGAGCGCAGGGCCTGAGGCCCGGCCGCCATCCACGATGTAGCGATTGTCGGAAATCGTCAGCGGCACGTCGATCCGGCTGAACAACACGCCCTCTCCGCCCAATGTGTCGGCAAGCCCCCGGAGAGACGCCAGCGACAGAATCTGGGTCAGAAACGGCGCATCGCGCATGCGCGCATCGGAAATCCGGATATCGATTTCAGACGGCGTGGAGCCCGGCACAAGTTGGCCGTCGAGCTGGATCCGCCCGCCTTCAAGGAAGTCGGCCCCCAGAAACGCGCTGGCCAGGAAGCCCGCATCCCCGGCATCGAGGCTAACCTCTGCGCCGCGCTCGCCGGCCTGATAGGAGGCTTCGAACGGTTCACCGCTTTCCAATCGCCCTGCGGCAGAGAATGACTGCAATCCCTCTGCAGTGGAGATCATGGCCATCCGCGCCGTGCGCATTTCCAGCCCGCCGCGCAGCCGGAGCCGGTCGACTTCGGCATCGAGCGTCAGCGGATCGTCAAAGCTGCCCGCCCCGCCCATCGCGCCAACATCGGGCACCGCGCTCGAAACATCGAGGAAGGCCCCTGATAAGCTGACCGACAGGCTGCCATCGCCATCCCGCGTAATCTGGCCGCTCACATCCGCGCGGTCCTCAAGGAAGGCCCGGCGCAGATCGGCAGACAGCAATTGCCAGTCCTCGGCGAAGGTGATGTCGCCGTCCAGAACCATATCATCGGCTTCCAGATAACCGGACGCCTCACGTGCCTCCGACTGCGCATCAAAGCTCAGCGTCGCGCGTGCGCGCTCTCCGGCGGGCTTGATCCAGCCAATCTCCGAGAGGTCGATCCGTGCACGGGACAGATCGAACGCAACATCCGCCTTGGCCACCGAGTTGCCTGCGGCCTGCCCCTGCATTTCGACCGGGATTTCACCGCTGAGAAACGCGCGTCCGAGTACGCCGAACCGGTTGAGCACATCCGGCGTGACGATCGCTGACGCCGATATATTAGCCGGAGCACCTCCATCGCTGAAGCTGTCGCGCCATGTGAACTGGACCGGTGCCGGTCCAAGGTCGCCATAGCCACGAATGGTCAGCGAGGTATCCTCGAACGTCACATCGGCACGCGCCTCGGTCAGGTCGAGCCCCGCGGCGACCTTTGTCATCCCTCCATCGCGCACGAGCCCTTTCACAGACATGCGGATATCTTCAAACGGCACGTCCGACAGCGCGGGCCGGAACATTTCAAAAGTGGCCTCCCCGCGCCCGCTGACGCGTTCGGGGTCAAATCCCATCTCCGCTTCCAGCTGCAGGCGCGAGTCAGAAATGGTCCGCAGGATCTCGACCGCTTCGCCGGTGCCCTCCGCATAGATCCGGAACGGCTCGCCCTTCGGCATGAATTGCGGAAACTCGACCGTCCCGCTGGTGAGCTGCCAGCCGGAGAACGACCCGGCCTCAAGGTCCGCACGGAAACCGTTGCCCGTCAGCCGGCCCTGCCCGCTGGCCCCCTGCACGGTCGGCAGGTCATGCAGAAACCCGACTTCCACATTGCGCACCGTGAAATCCACCTGCAGGTGCTCATCCTTCAGATAACCGGCGGCAAAACTGTCCGGGCGAAGGGTCAGCTCCGCCGATGCGTCCATGAGTTCGGCATTGAAGATATTGCCCGCCGCAAAATCTCGGGCACCCGTGCCGAGACCGACAGGCCAGTAAGCCAGAACGTCCGCCAGTCCCGCCGGACCGGCAAGCTGGGCGGTGATATCGCCGCGCAACGCGGCGTCCTCGCCGGAGCCCAGAGACAAGCCGCCCTGCGCCGACAGCACGGCTTCCTCTGCGATCCGGACGCTGGCAGACCCGACATCGACCCGCCGCGCCTCAATATCCAGCACGCCATCGGCCGCGATGTCTCGTAACGTCCAGGGCGCTTCGAACATCGGCGTTGCGTCCACACGCAGGCTGTCGCTTTCAAATGAGAAGGTTCGCGCAGCCGCCCCGCGAAGGGTTCCATCCAGCACGCCATCAAGATCGCCGCTGAACCGATCGGCCTCAACATCGCGCAGGCTGAAGGCGACCTGATCGAGGCCGGTGTCGTAGTCCGCCTCAAAGGCCGCCTGCTCAAGGTCGATAGGCAGGCCAGCGAGGCGCAGGCGCCCCGCGCCGATCTCGCCATCAAGGTTCACGATCGACACACCGTCTGCGGCCGTGGCAGACGCCATGAGCGCCAGCCTTACCGGCGCATCGGTCTCGGCCGGGGTCTCAAGCCTGCCAAAGGCGAGCTCCGACAGACGCCAACCGACAAGGCCAAGCTCGGCGTGCAGGCCAGCGAACGACTCTGTCGTTTCGAGTAGAATGGCGAGACCGCGCCGCTCATCTTCCTCTCCGAGCCGGCCAGAGAGACGCAGGACCAGATCCCCCGGCTGCCGCGTGAGCCGAAGAGAGGCATTGCTCAACGAGGTCAGGCGGTCGCCGTCCTTGTTGATGACCCGGACCTCGAACGCATCGAAACCGACGCGCTCCAGATTCAATTGCTCGGAAATGCTCTGCGCGCCGGACAGAATGAAGGGCAGCGCATTGTCGGTCGCATCCAGCCATTCTGCCCCGGTCTCCGGAAACTTCTCGCTCTCGGGGATGGGTGGCAATGGCTCGCCCGCGACGGACCAGACATTGCGCTCGATCTCCGTCACGTCCAGCCGCCCGCCCGACAGCAGCAGCCGCAGCACTTCAAGACGCCCGGTGAAAAGCGCCGACGCATTCAGGTCGATCTCGGCCTGCTCGGCTGTCGCGGCCTGCTCGCCTTCATTGCTGTAAAGCGCAAGCCCGTGCGCCACGACGAGCATGCGCCGCTGCTCGGGGGCCCATTCAAGCCAGAGCCGATCGATCGTCGTTCGCCGCCCGTCGCGCGCTTCAGACAGCGCGGCGGCCACATCGTCCTTGAAGATATCAATCTGCAGCGGCCCGCTGGCGAGCCGCAGCGCCAGAATCACCACAAGCACGGCTGCCAGCACGATCAACCCGCCGATGATTTCGACGATCACGACTTTCGCGGTCTGGCGAACCAACTAAAACACTCCGTCTACAGGTGGGCGCAACACAGGCCCTCGTCACATTAACCTGCACTGAAGCAAAGGCATTAACATGACGAATACGATTGAAGGTGGCGATAAAGCGCCTGATTTCAAAATGGAAACCACAGCCGGCGGTGAAGTTTCACTCAGTGACTTCGCTGGCGAAAAACTGGTGCTCTATTTTTACCCCAAGGACGACACGCCCGGTTGTACCAAGGAAGCCATCGCCTTTACCGGTCATGCCGATGCGTTTGCAAAGGCTGGGGCAAAAATCCTCGGTGTTTCAAAGGATACGCTCGCCAAGCATGAAAAATTTCGAGCCAAGCATGACCTGGGAATCCACCTCGCGTCAGACGCGGACGGCGCAGTGTGTGAAGCCTACGGTGTCTGGGTCGAGAAGAAGATGTACGGGAAGACCTATATGGGCATTGAGCGCGCCACCTTCCTGATCGGCGGCGATGGCAAGGTCGAGCAGGTCTGGCGCAAGGTGAAGGTCAACGGCCACGCCGAAGCCGTTCTCGACGCCATTCAGGGCTGATCCCCACCTGACGAAATTGTAAGAAAGCAAGAGCGTTAAGCCAGAATTTACCTGTCTGGAAAATAATATTCCAAACGTGTGTCTTGGGGGTTTCACCCATCTTGAAATTCGCGCTAGAAGATTCCCCGAGGGTTAGGGAACGGTTGATGCTGTGGAGGCGCAACCGGAGAGAAAACACCAATCGGTGGACAGCGTAGTATGGCGAAGTTGAGTAGCAAGGCCAGGTCTGTATTCAACAGGGTGTTCCCGGAACGCCAGATATACCATCGCAGTGGCGGCACGGTTCAGTACATCTCGGTTTCACCCTGGCAGCAGGCGATCCTCGCTGCGGGTGTCGCCGCCGTCGCCGGATGGACGGCGTTCGCAACTGTCGACTATGTCGTCGCTGGCGGATCGGGCGTTGCTGAAGGCGTCGATATGCGCGAGCTCGAAAAGTATGAGCGCTGGGTTCAGGACCTTCGGGCCAAAGACGCCCTCTCCCGCTCGCTTCTCGAAGAACGCACCGATGCTTTCCAGCGCGCAACGGTGGAGTTCGAAGAACGCCACGAGACACTCAAGGTTCTGCTCGATGCATTGAACGAGGAAGAAGATCTGGAATCTTCCGCGCTTCGCGGAAACGGATCGGCGGTTCTCGTACAGGCCTCCATCGATGTGGCCGACACACGCCAGTCGCGATCCGCTCCGGTGATGACCGCCTCATTCGAGCGCGCCGGCATCACGGGTCAGCTTAATGATCTGTCTACAGATCAGGTAGCCTTCCTCGAAACCGCAGAAGACCTCGCCGTCGATCGTGCGGAAAAGGCGCGCGGCATTCTCCAGCTCACCGGCGTCGGCGAAGACCGGATTTACTCAACCGTCGAGATGGGTGGCCCACTCGTCGAGTTCGCCAGCCTCTCCACCGGATCGACCGACAGCAACGACCCGCTCTTCAACAGCCGCGTCAATCAGGTCGCCGCGCGCATGGAAGAAGCGCGCTACTACGAAGACATCGTCAACAGTCTCCCTCTGGCGACACCGATCGGTGTCCCCGCGCGGCTGACATCCAATTACGGTTTGCGGGTCGATCCCTTCACGAAACGCCCCGGTTGGCACGGCGGTATCGACATGGCGGCCTACTACAAGGCTCCCATCGTTTCGGCCGGTCCCGGTAAAGTGGTGTTCGCCGGGCGAAAATCAGGTTATGGTCGGGTTGTCGATGTCGAACACGGCTTCGGGTTCAAGTCGCGTTACGCGCACCTTAACGCGATCAATGTTAAGACTGGGGATGACGTCGCCATTGGCGATACGCTTGGTCTGATGGGCTCCAGCGGGCGCAGTACCGGTCCGCACCTTCACTACGAGGTTTGGTTCCAGAATAAGCCATATGATCCAGTAAAGTTCTTGAAAGCAGGCAAACATGTTCACGAAAACTAAGGCCGGAGAAACACCAGTGCCGACAGCAGCCCCTAACCCGACCCAGGATGCGATCCGATCCGCGGCAAGCAAACCGACGGGACGCGCGGCCGCGTCTATTATTTGCGGTGACATGAAGATCAACGGCTCGGTATCCTCTGAAGGCGCGCTTCAGATTGACGGTCACGTCGATGGCGATGTCGCTGCCGCAGACATCACGGTCGGCGCATCCGGCCAGATTGTCGGCGAAGTGAAAGCTGAAGTCGTCAAGGTGAAGGGCACGATCCGCGGCTCCATTCGCGCTCGCAAGGTTGAGCTGGAAAGCGGGGCCCGCGTTGAGGGCGACATCGTCCACACCTCCCTGTCCATCCAGTCGAACGCTGTCTTCGAGGGTCAGGTGAAGCACGCTGACGATCCGCTCAAGGACACAGGCCCCAAGGCGGCCGCAGCGCCGGCGCCCGGCGCGCCGCCACGTCCCGTCGCCGCCAATAGCGGCGCACCGGCTTCGGCCGCGCCTTCAAGCCCACCGATGAGCTTCGGCGCACCCTCCACGGGCACCAAGCCGTCCTGAACCTGTCAGGATGATAACGTTCAAGGCCGCCTTTTCGAGGCGGCCTTTTTCTTTGATGGGGTGTTGAGCCACCGGCTTTTAGTCGATCGCGTCATCAAGCCGTGGATCGGTCGGCGTCACAGGTCTCTGCCGGGGAACGACATCGTCCCGCGACTCCAGGAAGTCAGCCATCTTGGTCTTGTCCTTGCGTTCCTGCAGCCAGGTCCGCAGGGCGACGCTGATCCAGACCGCGTGAAAGCCAAGCCCTGAGATCAGTGCAACCCAGCCAGGGATCGGCCCGATATGCGCGCGATAGGCAAACTCCTCCCAGCTGGAAACGTCGGTCGGATGGATGGCGATCTTGGCAAAATAGGCCGCGCCGAGAATCGAAAACAGCCAGCCATAATTCCGGCGCAGCCGCCGCCCGAGCGCACGCGACATGGAAATCCGGTATTGCGGCTTTTCGTAATCGTCTGACAGCGCGGTGCCCTTGCCCAGCGAGATGTTCGCGCCCTCGCCTCTCAGCATCGGCACGTAAAACGCGATCTCCAGCACCCGCGCCCGGAACCGCCAGACATAGAAGAACCTGTAGCGCCGCGCTTCCAGCATCAGGAAGACGACACAAAGCAGTGTCACCAGAACGATGGGAAAAGGGGATGCCTGTACACTGGCAAAGGCGACCGACAGGCCAATCCCTGTCGAGATCACAGCCCAGTTGGTCGTCTGGTCGAGCCGCTGCCGCCAGATGGTCGAGCGATACACCTCCGCCCGATAGAGGTGGGCAATCGCTCCCACTTCCTTGGACTCACAAATGCCATATGGCGGGTCTTCATCTTCAAGCATGAAGCATAATTGCTGAGTCTGGCCGCTCTTGGAAGCCCGCGCTACGCTCAGGCGAATTCTGGAGGAGAAAGCATGAAGCCCATCATCGTGTCAGCGATTGCCGCCCTCACCCTCGGCGCATGTCAGACAGCCCCCTCCCCGCCCGCCGCACCCGAGCCACCGGTCGCCTCGGCACCTGTTGCTGACCCATCCGTCTGGCAGCAAACCCGCGGTGGACCGCGTCATGCAAAAACGGGCGTGCTCTGCCCTCTCACCCTTGCTGGCCTGAGGTTCGACGGTGAGCTTGAAGTGCCCGGCGTCCCAGCCGGCGATGACGTCCTTTGCGGCTGGTCGAACGACGATATCGGAACGCTGACGCTTTATCTGACACGTTTCGAGGACGCCGTGACACCCGAAGGTCACCTTGGGCGCGCGGTACAGGGCATATCAAAAATGAGAAGCCCTGTCGGTGAAGTGGGCGTTCCGAGGGCTGGCGATGACGGTCCCATCACGCCCTACGCCGCTGCGTTTGAGCTCCCGCCCGCCCCGGAACTGGAAGGTGAAACCTATCACACAGCTGTCTGGATTGAGGTGATCGGCGAGTGGCACATCAAGGTCCGGTCGAGCTACCCCACTCAGAACGCGCCCGACATCGCCCGCGCTATTGACCAGATCTATTCCAGCGCCCGGTTGTCCGTGCCCGCCGGAACGACCTGACCGGCACCGCAATATCCATGCTCCAGAATGGCGCGATACCCTTCCAGCGCCTGCCGCACGAAGCGCGTATCGTCGCGCTCGGCTTCTGCTGCAATGCGCGGTGTCACATAAGAAACGTCGCCCGTGATCCGCGCGCGCCAGAACTCGTAACGCAGGCTGTCGGGGCCCTGCGTCATGGATCGCGCCCGGTCGAAGCGATCGAGCTCGCACCGCCGCATCGCCGCCTCGGCAAGTCCATGCGCGAGCATGTCCCGCTCGAAACTTCGGTCGCTGACGGAGCGACGCACCAGCGCCTCCATCTCCCCCATGATGCGGCGG
>JBCBTR010000021.1:0-16706 GCA_039818545.1 Pseudomonadota bacterium | reverse complement strand
CGGATGATAAGTTTCACTTCGCCATCGGTTTTGCCCTCGGCGATGGCGCGATCATTCTCATCGAAAGCGAAATGGGTGACTGCGATTTCATCGCCATGAACCTCACGGGCTTCGGCTTCGGTCATGCCAAGCTGGGCGACTTCCGGCTGCACATAGGTGACGGCAGGGAGGGGGAGGTCTGACGCTTTGGAGAACTGTTTGAACAGAGCGCGGCGCACAAATACAGAAGCGTGCCAACCGGCAAGGTGAGTGAACTGGCCTTGCCCTGCAATGTCGCCAAGCGCCCAGACGCGCGGATTGGAGGGCGAGCGCAGCTTGTCGGACACGGTGACGCCGGAGCGGTCATAATCGACATGGCCGGCTTCAAGTTCGAGCCCGTCCAGCATGGCGCTGCGGCCAACAGCGACGAGGAGATGCGTACCGGAAACCGTTTTGTTGCCGGTCTCGGCCTCTGTCTCGACGCTGATGGCCCCGTCCGAGCCGGACACTTTCACCGCCTTGTGGCCTTCGAGGATGGTGATGCCTTCCGATTTCAGCTGGTCGACCGCGATCTTTGCGTGGTCGGCGTCAGCGCGGGCCATGGCCCGGCCCATTTCAATCACGGTGACTTCGGAACCGAGGCGGCGGAAGGCCTGCGCCATTTCCACGCCAATCGGTCCGCCGCCAAGGATCACCAGATGTTCTGGCTGCTCTGGCAGGGAAAAGACGGTTTCATTGGTGATGTAGGGGGTCGTGTCGAGGCCGGGGATCGGCGGAATGAAGGCGGTTGAGCCGGTCGCGATGATGATGCGGCGGGCCTTTGTGCGGGTCGAAGCGGAGACAATGGTCTTAGGATCAGCGAACTTGGCGTGTTCACGGACGACTGTGACGCCAAGACCTTCAAAGCGTTCCTGGCTGTCGACGGGCGCGATTGTGTCGATGGCTTTCTGGACATGGGCTTTTACGCCCTCCCAATCGACAACAGGTTCGGAGACTGTGACGCCGTACTTTGCGGAGTTGCGGGCTTCGTGCGCGGCCTTGGCCGCCGTCAGCAGGGCCTTGGAAGGAACGCAGCCATAATTGAGGCAGTCGCCGCCCATCTCGCCCTTCTCGTAGAGGACGACGTCGAGGCCGAGCATCGCTGCACCGGCCGCCGCCGACAGGCCACCGGAGCCTGCGCCAATGATCACAAGGTCAGCCTTGTAGTCGCGCTGCGGCATGGAGCCGGCATTGGTCGGGGCCGGGGATTTCGAAATACTGTCTGAGTCCGAGGTGCCCGAAACGGACACACGGGCATTGGCTGTGTCGCTGGCGGATGTCATCAGGCGGCTCCTTCGACCTTGGCGGCCTTTTTCGAGAAGAGTTTCTTGTAGGCGACGGGCAACAGCGCCACGACCCCGAGGGCAATGAACGCGGGCAGGAAGTTGGAGGCGAGCGCGCCGATATCAGGTTCACCGCCTTCGAGCAGGGTGCCTTTTATGGCTGATCCGATCCACGTGTAGGCCAGCGTTCCGGGGATGATCCCGAGAAAGGTCGTGATGGCGAAGTCACGGTACTTGGCCCCGAGCAGCGCCGGCGCGAAATTCGCCACGGCAAAGGGGACGACCGGAATGAGGCGTAATGCGAAGAGATAGGACAACGCATCCTCATTGAAGCCCTTCTCCATTTTCGTCAGGAAGCCGCCGGCCTTCTCCCGAAGGACGGAGCCAATGGAGGTTTTGGCGGCGAAAAAGAGAACTGACGCGCCAAGCGTGGCTCCGACAACGGTTGCGCCTGCTGCGATCAGGGGGACGACCCCGAAGGCCACGGGAAACAGAAATCCGCCGCCCACCGTCAGGGCGCTGCCCGGAATCATGAAGGCTGTGGCGAGCGTGTAGATCGCGACATAGGCTGCCAGCACCAGCAGGAGATTGTCCCGAACCATCTGGTCGAGCCAGACGGCATTCTCGCTGAGCGATTCAAGCGAGAGGTAGGTGTGCCACCCCTGCGACAGCGCGAGCCCGAGACCCCCCAGGATCACATAAAGTGGCCAAAGGCGGATCCAGATGGATTGTTTGGCGGCCGGGGCCGTTTGCTGGTCGAGATCGGTCATTGCTGGCTTTCCGTGTCGTTGAGCGACCAGTCATAGTCGTGTTTGGTAATACGGGGTTTAGCACGAATCTGAGCGGCAAGGTCGTCGTCTGCATGCTTGAGCAGGTGTTCGATCACGCCTTCCTTCGATCCGCCAAAGTCTTCGCGGAACCATTTGTAGATTTCAGAGACCTGCAGCGTGCCGTTGTTTCGGATGCTCACGCCGCGGGGGTGATTGACGTAATCGCGCGCTGCTGCGTCGAGGTCTTCATCCAGCGTGCCGGCGGTCCACGCCTTGGGCAGCAGGTTCGGGCAGCCATAAGAAGCGCAGTTCACAGCATAATGGACACGGGGTTCTTCCCATTCTTCGCGGAGGATGTCGTGCTCGATCGCGTCGAGTGAGACTTCGCGCCCGTCGGCGATGACCTTCACCTCTTTCCACGGCCCGATGAGGTAGCCATTGCGGATCGATTTGATGGGATACCGCTCGATAATGTGGCGCACGGTGACGGCATTGTAGAGATTGGCCCAGGCGGCGAACTGCTCATCGGCTGTCAGGGCATCGATATCGAGGGTTTCGAACGAGGCAATGTAGGTGTCCAGCGCCGCGCTGTCGGACGCATTTGCCTTCAGGGCCCCGTAATCGACGCGGTTCACGCCATCTGCTGAGACCTCGACATAGGTGCCCAGCAGGCGGGTCCAGTCGGCGTGGCGGTTCTGCGTCATGCTGGTCTCCGCAGCGTCATTGAGGGTGTCTGCCGAGGCCAGAACAGGCGCGCCGGCAAGGGTGAGTGCAAGGATTGTAGATCGGATCATCATGTTCGCCCCTTTTTCCTGTCTGACATTGCCGATATAGCCCGGCGCGGGGCGAACGCTCATCACGCCTTCCGCAAGCTGGGTCACGCCCTTGTGAGGGTGAATGTGAGGTGCCGGGGCGGCTTGACCGGACGGGCCTCAATCTGTAATGACACGCGCTTTCCGAAGACCGGTTCCGAGACAAGAGGCGTAAGCCCATGAAACGTACATTCCAGCCCAGCCGCCTTAAGCGTGCCCGCCGCCACGGTTTCCGTTCGCGGATGTCCGACAAGAACGGACGTAAAGTGCTTGCACGCCGCCGTGCGAAGGGCCGCAAACGCCTGTCCGCATCAGGCACGGGGCGCTAGGCGCCGGGGCCACGCCCCATGACCGATTTGCCAGAAGCAAAACCCATTGAGGTCGAGCGCCTGAAGCGCCGGCCTCAATTTCTTTTTGTGCGCGGCGGACACGCCGCGCGGAAGAAGACGGTGGTGGTTCAGGGCCGTCGCCGCGCTGCCGAGGGCAGGGTGGGGGCCGGGTTCACGGCGACCAAGAAGATCGGCAACTCCGTCGTGCGCAATCGCGCCAAGCGCCGGATGCGCGAAGCGGCCCGGGCGCTTCTACCCCTTCATGGTCAGCCCGGTTGCGACTATGTGTTCATTGCGCGGATGGATACGGCTGCCATCGCCTGGCCGCGTTTGCTTGACGATATGGAAGCGGCCCTGATAACCCTCGCCGCGCGGCTGTCCGATACAGGAAAAGCTGACTAATCCCCGACCGGACAAGGCTTCATGGAAAAAGAAGACCAGCGCAATTTTCTCATCGCCATGGTGCTGATGATCGGCTTCATCTGGGCCTATCAGACCTTTATTGTTGATCCTGAAGTGCGTGCAAACCAGGCAGCGCGGGAAGCAGCAGCTGCCCTTGAGGCCGAAAACGGCCCGGCAGAAGCGCAACTGCCGGAAGCGCTCGCACCTGCCATTGAGGCGACCGTCGAGGATGCACTCGAGAAATATGCACGGGCGACCTTCGATGCGCCGAGCGTTGACGGGTCGATCCGGATCCGTGGCGCCCGGATCGATGACCTGAACCTGAAGGGGCATTATCTCACGGTCGAGAACGAGGCCGAGCTTCGCCTGCTGCGCCCCGAAAGCTCCGAGCATGGCTACTACGCGTCTTATTACTGGCTGGATGAGACCGGCCGGGCCGTCACCGGGCTGAATGCCGACTGGCAGGCCGCACCGAATGCCGAGCTTGCCGTGGGCCAGCCGCTATTGCTGACGCTTGAAGCCGATGGGCTGCGCTTTGAGCGCGCGATCAGTCTCGACGAGAATTACATGTTCACCTTCGAGGACAAGGTGACCAATATCGGAGACGCTGGCCGGACGCTGCGTCCCTATGGCTCCGTGCGCCGTCATGGCGAATGGAAAGGTTTCCTCGAAGCGACCGACCCGGGCTCCGCGCGCGACAGCGCCATCGTGCATCAGGGCCTGATCGGCGTGATCGACGGCAATCTGACGCTTCGCAAATATAAGGGCCTGAGCGAAGGCAAGGGCATCAAGGGTGACGAGGCTGACAAGCTGACCGATCAGGGCGGCTGGATTGGCTTTACCGACAAGTACTGGATGGGCGCGCTCGTTCCGGAACAGGCGCGCGAGTTCAAGGCTGACTTTGTCCGTCGCGCCCGCGACACCGGACAGGTGCTGGAGATCAAGACCGAGGGCGCTGAGTACGAAATCGCTCCGGGCGAGACGATCACGGCCACAAACCAGATTTTTGCCGGTGCCAAGGAACTCGACGTCCTGAAGGAGTATGAGTCCGGTCTTGGCATCCCGCGCTTCGACGATGCGGTCGACTGGGGTTTTCTCTACTTCCTCACCAAGCCGTTCTTTACGGTCCTGCTCTGGCTCAATGGCCAGTTGGGTTCATTCGGCTGGGCCATCCTCGCCTTCACCATCCTTGTGAAAATCCCGCTCATCCCGCTCTACAATACGAGCTTCAAGGCGATGGCGAAGATGAAAAAGCTCGCAGAGCCGATGAAGGAGATTCGGGAACGGTTCGCGGCTGACCCCAAGCGTCAGCAGCAGGAGATCATGAAGCTCTACCAGAAGGAGAAGGCCAATCCGGTTGCCGGTTGCCTGCCCATTCTGGCAACGATCCCGATCTTCTATGCGCTCTACAAGACCTTGTTCGTCACGCTGGAAATGCGCCACGAGCCGTTCTTCTACCTGAAAGATCTGTCGGCTCCGGACCCAACCGCGATCGGCAACCTGTTTGGCCTGATCCCGTTCTATTCCGGCGCGGATGTGAAATCGATTCCGATTCTCGGCCTGATCATCGGGATCGGGGTGCTGCCTTTGCTCTACGGCGTGACCATGGCGACGCTGCAAAGCCTGAACCCGCCGCCGCCGGACCCGATGCAGCGCCGCATCATCATGCTGCTGCCGATCGTGTTTACGTTTGTATTTGCCGGGTTTGCGTCAGGCCTCGTGCTCTACTGGGTCTGGAACAATGTGCTGACCCTGTTCCAGCAATACTACATCATGCGGCGCAACGGAGCTGAGACCGAGATCGGCAAGTTCATTGCGGCCCGGCTTGGGCGCAAGAAGGATCCGGAGTCCAGTTGACCGAAAATCCGGAGCTGATCGAACGCGGCCGTGTCCTGTTTTCGGGGCCGGTCGAGTTCGTCAAAGGCGTTGTCGCCATGCGCGACCTGCCGGGTGACGATCGCGGCGAGGTGGCCTTTGCCGGGCGGTCCAATGTTGGCAAGTCGTCCCTGATCAACGCTTTGACCAATCGCAAGGGCCTCGCCCGCGCCTCTGCCGAGCCCGGTCGCACGCGCGAGATCAATTATTTCGAACTGGGCGGCGACACGCTCTACCTCGTTGACCTGCCGGGCTTTGGCTATGCCAAAGTGTCCCGCACTCAGGCCGAGGCATGGATGCGTCTGACGCGGCAGTATCTGCGGGGGCGGGTGTCCCTGAGGCGGGTCTTTCTGCTGATCGATGCGCGGCGAGGCATCATGGACCCCGACCGGGAGGTGATGGACCTGCTCGACGAGTCCGCGGTGGTGTATCAGATCGTGCTCACCAAATGCGACAAGCTGAAAACGTCCGAAGTCGAGAAGATGACCGAGGCGACAGAAGCGGTTTTGAAAACGCGTGCGGCCGCGCACCCGGTTGTCATGAAGACCTCCTCCGAGAAAGGATGGGGGTTGCAGGAGCTGCGGGCAGAGATTGTCGGGCTCATCTGAAGCGTTGAGGGACAACGGTCATGCTTGAGATCCGACGTGGCGACCTGACAAGACCCGATGTGCTGGCCCTCCTGCAGGCCCATGCCGATCTGATGCTGGCGCTTTCGCCTCCGGGGAGTTGTCACTTCCTGCCAGCTGAAGGGCTTGCTCAAGACGAGGTGACCTTCTGGGATATGCGCGATGGCGGCGAGCTTGTTGGCTGCGGCGCGCTGCAGGCGCTGGGGCACGGGGAGGGTGAGATCAAGTCTATGCATGTTCAGGGGACGCAGCGCGGGCGCGGTCTGTCCCGCAGGATGCTTGAGCACATCATTGCTGAGGCCCGTCGCCGCGAATATGTCCGGTTGAACCTTGAGACAGGGCCGAAGGAGGGTTTCCTGCCCGCGCGCCGCCTTTATGAGGCCTATGGCTTTTTGTATTGTGGCCCGTTCGGGAGTTACGGCGGCGACCCCAACAGCGTTTTCATGACGCTGGAACTCTAAGGTTCAAAAGGTGCGAGCAGGCTTTGGGTTTTCTTCGGCAGCTTTGACCGGACGATCGTATAGGCCTGCGTGAGACGGGCTTTCAGTTCATCGTCCGGGACTGCCTCGACCTGCACGGTCACCCACTTTGCGCGCGCCAGATATTTCGCGGGTTCTGCGACACCGCTTTCAACCAGCATCTCGAAAGCATCCGGCGTGCATTTGAAGGACAAGCCTTTGCCATCAGGACCGTGCGCACAGAACATCTTTTCCGCGATCGTGTAGCAGTGATCGTCGCCCCATTTCAGAGAACAGGCGGCGTCCGGCAGGGACAGGCAGTGGGCTTTGATCTCGTCTGGTGTCATCGCGCCAGCATAGCCTAACAAACCGAACCGCGCTAAGGAGCGCCGCGATGGCCGATACAGACTTTGAAACCGCACAATTCACCGCTCGGACCCTGTCCGAAGCGCTGCCCTATATCCAGCGCTATGACCGGCAGACCATCGTCATCAAGTATGGCGGGCACGCCATGGTGGACGAGGCACTGGCCAAGAGCTTTGCTCGCGATGTCGTGCTGCTGAAGCATCTCGGGATCAATCCGGTGGTGGTGCATGGCGGCGGGCCGCAAATCGGCGGAATGCTGGACCGGCTGGGCATCAAGTCAGAGTTCAAGGACGGATTGCGGGTAACCGATGAGGCCACCGTCGAAGTGGTCGAGATGGTTCTGTCGGGGGCGATCAACAAGACGATCGTCCGTGCGATCAATTCAGCCGGCGGCAAGGCGGTGGGATTGTCCGGGTCTGATGCGGGCCTTATCCGCGCCGTGAAGGCCGAGGGCAAGTCCCGCGATCCGGACAGTCATATCGAGCAGGTGGTCGATCTCGGCTTTGTCGGGGAGCCGAAGGCGATTGATCCTTCCGTACTGAATGCGCTCTCCGCAGCCGATGACGATCTTATCCCTGTTGTTGCGCCTGTGGGCGTCGGCGACGATGGCAGCCGCTATAACATCAATGCGGATACCGCTGCCGGTGCCGTAGCTGCGGCGCTGGGCGCGAGCCGCCTGCTTCTGCTGACAGACGTCGCCGGCGTGCTCGACAAGGACAGCAAACTGATCCGTGAAATCCCGCGCGATCGCGTCTCGTCACTCATAGAAGACGGCACGGCTGCAGGCGGAATGATACCAAAGCTTGAAACTGCGGCCAGAGCCGTTGATCATGGTGTTGGGGCGGCTGTCATTCTTGACGGGCGTGCGCCGCACGCCCTGCTTATGGAGCTGTTTACAGAGCATGGTGCCGGTACGTTTATTTCTTAGTGGGCTCGTCCTGCTGCTACTCGCTTTTTCCGCCCAGTCTGCGGAGGCGCAGGCCAATCGAGGCTGGGAGCTCTGCAATGAGACCAGCTTCGTGATCGAGGCGGCGATTGGCCGGCCGGAAGGCTCAGGCATCGTTGTTGAGGGCTGGACCAAACTCCGTCCCGGCACCTGCGAGACCACGCTTGCCGGCCCGCTGACGCCGGGCGTGCATTTTCTTTATGGCCGGACATCAGATGCGCATCGGGGAGGCGAGCGGTCCTGGGGCGGCGGGCACGAGCTTTGTGTCGACACGCTCGGCTCGTTCTCGGTTGAGAGCCTTGAAGATTGCACCGCCATGGGGCTTGAAGCGCAGGGGTTTCGCCCTGTCCTGATCGAGCGCGCCAATCGCTGGAGCACGACGTTCAGCGAGACCGATGATTTTGGCATGAAGCGCGCCGCCGCAGCGGGCGTGCAGCGTCTGTTGGAAGATGCGGGGGTCTATTCCGGCAAGATTGACGGCCTGATCGGGCGCAATACGCGCTCTGCCATCGCAGAGTTCCTGGACTCGCGAAACCTCAGCTCGGACACGAGCGATTCTGACCTCATCGATATTCTGGAGCAGGTGGCGAGCGACCGGTCCCGCGAGGTTGGCTTTACCGTTTGCAATCGCACCAAGAAGCGCATCTGGAGCGCCATTGCGCGCCGGGCCGGTGAGAACTGGGAAAGCCGGGGCTGGTGGATTCTGGAGGCCGGGGGATGTGCGCGCGTCGTCGATGAGCCGCTGCTGCAGGCCGAACACTTCGTCTATGGCGAGATGGAAGAAGATGATGGTTCGGTGCGGACACTGTCGCGGGCATCGGACGCCTTCTGCGTGGCGCGCGCCAAGTTTGCCATCAATGGCCGCGAGAATTGCGAGCAGTCAGCTTATCGCACAGCGCTGTTCACGGGCACGCCAACACCAGAGGATCGCAAGCTGATCTTCGAGTTCTTCGAGCGGGACTTTGCCGAACCCGGACGCGGCGGTTGATCCCGGCATGATCAATGGCGCGGAGACGTGGGTCTTCGATCTCGACAATACGCTCTATCCGGCGAGCTGCGATCTCTTTGCCGAGATCGATCAACGCATGACCGATTTCGTCGCCCGGTTCCTGCGGCTGGAACGCGTTGAGGCGCGGGCGTTGCAGAAGCAGTACTATGCCGAGCATGGCACGACGCTGAAGGGGATGATGACCCTGCACGGCATGGACCCGGCCGACTTTCTTGCCCACGTTCATGAGATTGACCTGTCTCCGCTGCCAACGGGCAGCGCGCTCAGTGCCGCGATCGCGGCGCTGCCGGGCCGGAAGTATGTTTATACAAACGGGTCGCGCCGTCATGCCGAACGGGTGACCGGCCATATGGGCATCGATCATCTTTTCGACGGCATGTCTGGCATCGAGGACGCGGCCTATCACCCAAAGCCTGACCAGCGCTCCTATGACAGTTTCTGCGCCCGGCACGACATTGACCCCGCGAGCTCGGTCTTTTTCGAAGACCTCGCGCGCAACCTCGCACCGGCGCATGCGATGGGCTTTACCACTGTGCTTGTGCGATCCGACAAGGATTGGAGCCATGAGCCGGTTGAAGCGCGTCCCGCTGGCGCAGGGGATGAATTACCCGGCCACATCGACTATGTGACGGACGATCTGACGGCGTTCCTTTCCGATACGCCTGCCTGAACGAAAAGGACGCTGCTATGCCTGACGCGCTCGCCAGAGTGATCAACCAGGCCTGGGATGACCGGGCTGACTTCACCCCTGACACCAAGGGCGAGGTTCGCGACGCCGTTGAGGCGGCGCTGGACATGCTGGATGCGGGTGAGTTCCGCGTGGCTGAGCCAGACGGTCAGGGCGGCTGGTCTGTCAATCAGTGGCTGAAGAAAGCGGTATTGCTGTCCTTCCGGCTCAACCCCAACACGCTGATGGCTGCGCATGGCCTGCCGGGTCCTTACTGGGACAAAGTTCCGCTCAAATTCGATGGCTGGTCCGCCGAGCGGTTCAGAAAGGCCGGATTGCGGGCTGTGCCCGGTGCGACGGTGCGGCGGGGCAGCTATATCGCGCCCAATGTCGTGCTAATGCCGTCCTTCGTGAATATCGGGGCCTATGTCGGCGAGGGCACGATGGTGGACACATGGGCCACTGTCGGCTCCTGCGCGCAGATCGGCAAGCATGTACACATTTCCGGCGGCACGGGCATTGGCGGCGTTCTGGAGCCGCTACAGGCCAATCCTGTGATCATTGAGGACAATTGTTTCATCGGAGCCCGTGCCGAGGTCGCCGAGGGCGTGATCGTGCGCGAAGGCTCGGTGATTGCGATGGGTGTGTTCCTGTCCCAGTCGACCAAAATCGTCGACCGTCAGACGGGCGAGGTCCGCTACGGCGAGGTGCCGCCTTACTCGGTCGTCGTGCCGGGCACGATGGCTGGCGCGAATGGCGGTCCGTCGCTCGCGGCAGCGATCATTATCAAAACGGTTGACGAGCGCACACGGTCGAAGACAGGCGTCAACGAGCTGCTGCGCGACTAGGCTGGAACCGAGATGGCGGCCTTGTAGGCGGTCATGTCCCAGTTGGGCCAGCGTTCCTGACTGCGCGCAATCGTGCGTGGCGTCCAGAACGGGTCGCCCGGACGCGGCACGCCGAGGCAGGCGAGTTGGTCGGGCGTCGCATTGTCGAAGAGCAGGTGCCACGGCTTCATGAAGGCGTAAGGCCAGGCTGACCAGCCGATCATATCGTTGCCGGCGGCCTTGTAGCTTGAGGTGAGCGTATAGCGAAACCCCTCCGGCGCGGTGAGGTTGGTGCCGCGGTGATAAACGTCGATCCCATAGGCGAAGATGGAGCCGGCTGGCCCTGCGCCGGACCGCTCAATAGCCTTGAGTTGCTCCTGCGCCTTCGGGTCGCCGTCGAGGAACATGGTCCGGTGCTCGCCGGTGATCGGATTGCTTTCTGGCTGCGGCACATAGTGGATCGCGCCAAGATCATCGGTCACCTCGGTGACGTAGATCATGATGTTGATGGTACGCAGGCCTTTCTCGTCGGACGGGACGGTCAGCGTGTGGTTCTTGTAGTCGCAATGAAAGGGCTGGTCGTAATTGGTCTCGCCTGTGTGCTTGGCCCAGCTATGGCTCTGATAGAGGCGGACATCGTCTGTCTCCAGTGCGCTGCGCGCCAGATCGATCAAGGCCGGATGCAGACCCAGTAGATTGAGCGCGGGCGAACAATCGAAGGGCATGTCATCGATGTTCCTGAACTGGTCGAAGTTGAACCCGCCGCCGATCTCCCTGTCCTCGGTGTGTGCGGTGCGGGAACGCACGCGGCGCTCGCCATAGAGCAGCTCGAAATCCTTCACGACCGGGGCAAGCTCTTCGGCTGTGAAGAAGTTCGGGATGAGCACGGCCCCGTCGCGGTTCCACGCATCGATGTGCTCGTCAGTAAAGCGCTGGCTCATGGGTTGGTCTCCAGTTCAGGCCAAGCCTGCAATAGCGGGCCGCAAGAGGCAATAATGGTCAGGCTCCGAGGCTGCGGAGAACAAACTCGGTTCGGGCGGCGACCGAGGCCTTAGGCAGGATGATCGTTTCATAGCCCTGCGCAGGATACGCCCGGCAGAGGTCGTCATATTCTGCCATGGCGTCATCAAGGCTATGCTGGCGCTCAGCATCCGTTTCGTAGATGTCCGGCCATGGCGGCGTCAGGAAAACGGGACTGTCATAGCGGCATCTGGTGGCCAGTGTCTGGAGGGTTGGCGGAAGCGGGATGTCGCTTCGCTTCAGGGCTGCAACGGCATCCACAACGGACCGATCGAAGAAGGAGATATCGGCTGGGTTGGCCGCATCGAAATCCGCCGCCGCGAGCTCGGCGGCCCGTGTGGCGAAACCGAGTATGTCTTCAGCGGGATTGATCCCTTCGCGAACGACACGCCGGCCGGGCTCTTCGAAGGTCTGGTAGCCGCGTGCGGCAAGGGCGGTGAGCAGGGTGGACTTGCCGCCGCCGGAGCATCCGGAAATGACGATGCGGCGCCGCGTGCTCATTCGGGGTAGTCGACCCGTTCGAGATAGAGCCCGGTTGCGGGGGCGACGGGGCCGCAGGCAGTGCGGGTTTTCGCGGCCAGAATATTCGCAATCCAACCGGTCTCATGCCGTCCGCGCCCGACTTCCACGAGGCTGCCCACAATGGAGCGGACCTGACGATGCAGGAAAGAGCGGGCAGAGCAGGTGACGTCGACCTCATTGCCCGCCCGCGTCACGGCGATGGCATCGAGCGTGCGCAGCGGGCTGTCGGCCTGACACCCGGTATCCCGGAATGTGGAGAAGTCATGCGTGCCGAGCAGCGCCTGAGCCGCCTCATGCATGGCTCCTTCATCGAGATGCTCCGGGCGGCGCCAGGCGAGGCCTTTGCGGACGGTGAGGTCCGCGCGGCGATTGATGATCCTGTAGCGGTAGTGGCGCGCCAGCGCGTCAAACCGGGCATGGAAGCCTTCTCTGACGGGTTGGGCGTCCAGAATGGCGATGGGCAGGGGGCGCAGATGCGCGTTCAGGGCATCTGCGACCTTGCGTTGTTCGATCGGGCGCTGGAAATCGAGATGGGCGACCTGCCCTAGCGCATGGACGCCGGAATCTGTACGGCCTGCCCCCTGCACGACCACAGGCGCGCCGTCGACGGCTTCGGCCGCTTTTTCGATGGACTCCTGAATGCTCGGCCGGTCCTGCTGGCGCTGCCAGCCCGAAAAGGGGCGGCCATCATATTCGACAAGAAGACGGAAGCGCTGGGTCACGCGAAATGCGCTCCGGCAGGGACGGGCGTCCCGCGCAGGAACACATCCGCGTCCATCGGCCTGCCGCCGGGCTTTTGCACTTTCAGCAGGCGCACGGCCCCGCCACCGCCCGCAACAAGCAGATTGTCATCGAGCAGGGTCCCCGGCGCGTCGGCATGGGTGTGTTCTTCGTGGCGGCTCATCAGGGCTTTCATGCGCAGGGGCGCGGCCTCGCCGGGCGGGGTCCACTCAAACCACGCACCGGGGAAGGGCGCGAGGCCGCGAATGCGCTGATCGGTTTGCTCAGCCGGCAGCGTCCAGTCGATGCGCTGATCCCCGGCGGTGATCTTGCTGGCATAGGTGACGCCGTCTTCGATCTGGGGCTGCGGCGTCAGCGTGCCATCGGCGAGCCCGGCCAGAGCGCGCGGCGCAAGACTGGCGGCAAGGCTGGCCAGCCGGTCATGCAACTCGCCAGCAGTGTCGAAAGCGAAGATACGCGTCTCTTCGGTCGCGAGCACGGGCCCGGTGTCGAGCCCGGCTTCCATCATCATTGCCTGAACGCCGGTCATCTCGTCCCCGGCCATGATGGCGCGCTGGATGGGCGCGGCTCCTCGCCAGCGGGGGAGGAGCGAGGCGTGCAGGTTCATGCAGCCAAGGCGCGGCGCATCGAGGACAGCCTGCGGCAGGATCAGCCCATAGGCGATCACCACAGCGGCATCGAGATCGAGCGCGGCGAAGTCCGCCCGGGCCTCCTCCGATTTCAGGGATTTCGGTGTGCGGACCTCAAGCCCATGGGCTTCAGCGGCATCGTGCACGGCCGTTGGCCGCAATTTCTTGCCGCGCCCGGCTGGCTTGGGCGGCTGAGTGTAGACGCAGGCGATCTCGTGGCCAGCGTCAATGAGGGCGTCCAGCGCCGGCACGGAGAAATCCGGCGAACCCATGAAAGCGAGGCGAAGAGGAGTTACGGCATCAGGCATCCGGAGCGCTCATAGTCCCATGCGCCGCCGCGGTCGAGGCACCGATCTGCTGCACGGTGTTCGGAAATCCATCCACCGACAAGAAACAGGAGAATGATGAGGGCAACAATCAGAGCCGCTCCGACCAGAGCAGCGAGCCAGCGCGCTCCGGCGCTCAGGCTGCTTCTTCCTTCGCGCGGCGGCGGGCCTTGCGGACCTTGTCGACGGCACGCTGTCGCTTCAGGCGGGAGAGATAATCGATGAAGAGCGTGCCTTCGAGATGGTCCATCTCATGCTGGATGCAGACCGCGTAGAGCCCTTCGGCCTCGTCGATCACTTCCTCGCCGTCATAGTTGAGATACTTCACGCGGCAGCGGACGGGGCGATCGACCTCGTCGAAAACATCCGGGACCGACAGGCAGCCCTCTTCATAGGGGGTGGTTTCTTCGGCAGGGTCGAGGATTTCCGGGTTCACGAAATAGCGTGGGTGAGGTTCTTCGTCTTCGCCAGCCAGATCCATCACGATCACGCGCAGCGGTACACCGACCTGTATCGCGGCGAGGCCAATGCCCGGCGCAGCGTACATTGTCTCCAGCATGTCATCCATCAGCTCGCGGATGTCGTCCGTTACGCCGCCCTCAACAGGTTTCGACACCTCTTTGAGCTTCGGATCGGGGACGGTGAGGATCTCTCGGATAGCCATATCGCTTAGGTATGTAGGCGAGGCCGATGGGTCAATATCGAGCGATCAGGCGGCTTCATCGTCTTTTGAAGAGAAATCGAGCTCGCCGGAGCGGTCGGGCAGGGCGGCGGGCGTATCAACAGGCTCCAGCCGGGCGATGTCCTTGCCCTTGGTTTCAATCCCCAGCTCCTTGAATCTGCGGGCACCGGGAAGCACCCGGCTCTCCAGAGACCTGGTCATCTTGCTGTAGCTTTCGCTCGCGCCGTTCAGGGCCTTGCCGAGTCTTTCAATATGTCCGCCCATGGCGACGAGGCGATCATAAAGCTGTGCCCCCAATGTCGCCGCTTCGCGAGCATTCTCGGCCATTTTTTCCTGTCGCCAGACATAGGAGACGGTCTTGGCGAGGCCGATCAGGGTCGAGGGTGTCGTGACAATGATGTTCTTCGAATAGGCGCTCTCCAGAAGGTCCGGATTGTGTTCCAGCGCCGCGGCGAAGAAGTTCTCGCCGGGAATGAACATGGCGACGAAGTCGATCCGCTCATCGAGATTGGCCTGATAGGCCTTTGACGCCAGCGTGCGGACATGGCGTTCCACGCTCTGGGCATGGGCTTTCAGATGGGTGGCCCGTTCCTCCGGATTATCGGCTTCGGAGGCGCGCATGTAGGCATCAAGCGAGACTTTGGAATCGATGACGATCTGGCGATTACCGGGCAGGTGGATCACCGCATCAGGGCGCTGCGCGCCGTTTTCGGTGCGATCGGTGACCTGTTCGTTGAAGTCGCAATGCCCGGAAAGCCCGGCCTGCTCCATGACGTTGCGAAGGGTCATCTCGCCCCAGCGTCCGCCGCCTTTTGGTGCCGTGAGCGCGTTTACGAGCTTGCCCGTTTCGGCGGTGTTGTGGCGAAGGCTGTCAGCAATCGCGTCGACCTGTGTTTTCAGGGAGGACTTGTCCTCGGCGCGAACTTTTTCGATGGCTTCCACGCGTTTGCGGAATTCGGAAAAACTCTCGCCTATGGGCTCCATCAGTTTCTCAAGGTCGCCTTTGGCACCTTCCTTGTGCTTGGCGAAGGTCTCATTGGCGAGTTCGAGGAATTGCGTATTGGCCTGACGCAGGACGCCGTTTGCGAGGTCGGCGAACTTCTTGTCGTCCTCCTCGCTCCGGGCTTCTGCAGCGGCGAGTTTCAGGCGAGCCTCGTCAGCGACGGCGCGCTGGGTCTTCAGCTGTTCTTCTAGGGCGGCGATCTGCTCTGCGGCCTTCTCGGTTTCACCGGCATGGCGGCTTCGCTCATCGCGCAGGCGATAGAACAGGAAACCGAGCACGACTGCGATCAGGAACAATCCGATATGGATGGGGTCGAGGGCGAGATCGCCGATCTGAACAAAGGGAGCCATGGCGCAAGTCTATCCGATTCGGCGGGTTGGTTTGAGCAGTGGGCGGAACATACCAAGAACACGATATGAGTCCAGAATTTTTGGGTTAACGCTTGCAAATTCGATATATCTAAACTATCTATTTCGATATATCGAATTGGAGTGAAAGATGTATACACGACATTGCGGACGCGCCCGGAGAGCGGGCATGCGGTCTTATGCGCGGAAAGGGTGGGGCGGCACGCGCCGCCGGCGGCCACTGGCCCATGGTGAGCTGCGATTTGCTGTCCTGAAAATGATCGAGCAGGGCCCAAAGCACGGCTATGAACTGATCAAGGAGATCGAGACGCGGACCGGTGGCGTTTATGCGCCAAGCCCGGGCGTGATGTATCCGACATTGGAAATGCTGGTCGATCTCGGCTGGATCTCGTCCAAGAAGAAGGACGGCAAGAAGGTCTTCTCGCTGACTGAGGACGGCATCACGGCATTGGAAGACCATGACGACGAAGCGAATGCTGTCATCGACAAACTCGATGCGCTTGGCGCGGATGCCGATGAAGGCGCGCCCGTCGACCTGCGTGACGCCATGCGGCGGCTCAATCGAACCGTGCTGCGCCGTGCCCTGTCAGGCGAGCTGACCCGCGATCAGAGAGATGCGATTATCCGCCTCGTGTCAGAGGCAGAGGCCGACATCAAGAAGGCCTAGACGTTGAAGCGGAAGTGCATGACGTCGCCATCCTTGACGATGTAGTCCTTGCCTTCCGCGCGCATCTTGCCGGCATCTTTCGCGCCCTGCTCGCCATTGCAGGCGACAAAGTCCTCATAGGCGATGGTTTCGGCGCGGATGAAGCCTTTCTCGAAGTCGCCATGAATGACACCGGCCGCCTGAGGCGCGGTCATGCCATCCCTGATCGTCCAGGCGCGGGCCTCTTTCGGGCCGCAGGTGAAGTAGGTCCGCAGGCCAAGCAGGTCGAAACCCGCATGGATAAGCCGGTTGAGGCCCGGTTCTTCAAGACCGAGGGTTTCGAGGAATTCGGTGCGCTCCTCATTTTCAAGCAGCGCCAGT
>JBCBTR010000020.1:0-16992 GCA_039818545.1 Pseudomonadota bacterium | reverse complement strand
TGAGGCTCGATCTGGATCATCTCGACACGACAGGTGCGACAGGTGTTGGCCTGTTCCGCACAGAATTCCGGTTCCTCGTTTCGGATGGCCTGCCGCGCCTCGATGAGCAAATCGGGCTCTACCAGCGAGTGATCGACACCGCGGCTGGCCGGCCGATCCTGTTCCGAACTGTTGATCTCGGCGGCGACAAGGTCTTGCCGAACCTCAATCGGGAGCGGGAAGAGAACCCGGCGCTTGGCTGGCGTTCTATTCGCTTCGCGCTCGACAGTCGCGGCCTCTTCCGGCGCCAGTTGCGCGCCCTGATCCGGGCCGCGCGGGGCGGGCCGCTCTCGGTCATGTTTCCCATGGTGACGACCCCTGATGAGTATTTTCAGGCCCGCGATCTCCTTTTGACGGAGATCGAGTGGAGCGAAGGGAAGGGGTTCGCGCGTCCCTCTGACCTCAAGATCGGGGTCATGCTGGAAACGCCGGCGCTTGCGTATGCCTTGGAGGAAATCGCCGACCAGACCGATTTTGTCTCGATTGGCACTAATGATCTGATGCAGTTCTTCTTCGCGGCGGACCGAATGAGTCCGCGCGTGTCCTCCCGCTACGACATGGTCAGCCGCCCCGCCATGAGATTCCTGAAAATGGTCGCCGAAACCTGTGACGGGCTGGATCTGCCTGTATCTATTTGCGGGGAAGCCACTGGTGAGCCCCTTGATGCGCTCTGCCTGATCGGGTTGGGCTTCCGTCGTCTCTCCATGCCAGCCAGCGGCATTGGCCCGATCAAGCGGATGGTGCGCTCTGTGGAGCTGGAAACCTTCCGGAAAGACTTCTTTGATCTCATGGAGAAGTCAAACGGATCGTTCCGTAAGGAAGTCTTAGCGCTTGCGCAGCAGCATGACGTGCAGCTGACAGATAGTTGAACGCCGTCTTCCCATAAGGTAGAACCGTCTGGAACAAGAATTGCTGCTTAAGCCTTTTAAGCGTGCGCGGATTGCGCAGTTACAGGAATGCCATGGCGCGGCCCGACCCAGATGCAGACAGGCAGGATGCCAAACGGCCGTCCGAAACGGGCGAAACCGAAGGCGGTACGGTGCGTTCCGACTCTGAAATCGCGTCAAATGACATGATTTCGGACGATACCCGCATAGGCCCTTATCTCGCGCAGATCCGCGAGAGCAAGAATCTGACAATCGCCGAGTTGTCGGAAGAGTTGCGGATCACGACGCGGTATCTGAACGCGATTGAGTCCATGCAGATCGGGCCGATCCCGAAAGGCTATCTCACCGTCTACCTGCGCGCCTATGCCAGCCGCCTCGGGCTTGATGCGGCCGACATCGTGTCCCGCTATACACGCCAGTGCGGCGCGGTCTCCGAAGTTGTCAAGCCCAAGCCCATCGTCGCGCCGGCCCCGAAAGGGTCCAGTATCTTCTGGCCAGCCATGGCCGGGCTTGTCTTCGTCATCGGTCTCGTTGCCGTCGGCGGGTATGCCTACGGCGTGATGGGCGAACCCGATGCGCCCCCGATCGTCACCGCGGCCGAGCCCGTCAATGGCGCGCGCGAAAGCCTTTTTGCCGAAGCCCCAACCCCAGCCCAGACGCCAGAAACACTGCCCCTGACGCTATATGCTGTCAGCCAGAGCTGGATAGAAGTGCGCGGATCGGACGGAACGGTGTTCCGCGAACGCGTCATGGTGGCTGGCGAGACCTATTTTCCCCGTGTGGGAGCAGGGTGGACGATTTCTGCGGCAGATGGCGGCGCGTTTGAATGGCGCGTCGGCGATGTCGTGATCGGCCCGCTCGGCCCGGCAGGTGCCCCGGTTTACACGCTCAGCGTTGATTCCACCGCTGCAACGGCGGCTGAAACGGCTGCCCCGGCGCTTGCATCTAACAGGCTCGACGCGAACCGGCCGTGACCTCGCGGCGTTCCGGCGCCTTTACGCCGCCGCCTGCCCGCCCCACTCTATCGTCAAACCGCCGGTCTGGAGACCCGCTATGACGCACAACCCCATCCGCCCCTGGCGAAACATCGACCGCCGGCCCTCGCGCAAGATCCATGTCGGCTCTGTTGAGGTTGGCGGGGATGCACCCATCGCTGTTCAGACGATGACGAACACGCCAACCGAAGACGCCGCGGCGACGATTGACCAGATCGTGCGCGCTGCTGAGGCCGGCGTCGACATCGTCCGCGTGAGCTGCCCGACTGAGGACTCTACTGCGGCTATGACAACCATCTGCCGCGAGAGCCCGGTGCCGATCGTGGCCGATATCCATTTCCATTATAAGCGCGGAATTGAGGCGGCAGAGGCGGGGGCGGCCTGTCTTCGCATCAATCCGGGCAATATCGGGTCGCATGACCGGGTGAAGGATGTTGTCAGTGCGGCCCGAGCCAATGGCTGTTCCATCCGTATCGGCGTCAATGGCGGCTCCCTGGAACGCCATCTCCTTGAAAAGTATGGCGAGCCCTGCCCGGAGGCGATGGTTGAAAGCGCGCTCCATCATGCGCGCATTCTCGATGATCTCGACTTCCACGAGTACAAAATCTCGGTGAAGGCCTCTGACATGTTCCTCACCGTGGCCGCCTACCAGCAACTGGCCGAGGCAACGGATGCGCCGCTCCATCTCGGGATTACAGAGGCCGGGGGGCTGCGCACCGGGACGGTAAAATCCTCCATCGGCATGGGGTCGCTCCTCTGGGCCGGGATCGGGGATACGATCCGCGTTTCCTTGTCGGCAGATCCGGTCGAGGAAGTGAAGGTCGGCTTCGAGATGCTCAAGAGCCTCGGCCTGCGTACGCGCGGTGTGAATATCGTGGCCTGTCCCTCCTGCGCGCGGCAGGGCTTTGACGTCATCCGGACCGTCGAGACGCTGGAACAACGCCTTGCCCATATCTCCGAGCCGATCTCGCTATCGATCATTGGCTGTGTCGTGAACGGCCCGGGCGAGGCGGCGCTGACCGATCTCGGCTTCACCGGCGGCGGCAAGGAAGCCGGCATGATGTATTCTGCCGGCAAGGTGGATCACAAAGTCTCGAATGCCGACATGATCGAGCACATTGTCGAGCAGGTTGAGGCGAAAGCGGCCGAGATGCGGACCGAGCGGGACAGCGCGGAAAAGACAGCCGCCGAATAGGTCCCGCCTTCACAAGCTGACATCCCCTGCACAATGATGTGATGGGCGAGACATGCCGCGCGCACGCGGTTATGGAAATCGTCGGTTACAAAACGGTATGTCGATGCTCTGGTCCATTCTCAAACGTGCGCCCTTTATCGTCGCGCTCGGCCTGCTCGCTTTTATCATGTCGAGCTGCACCATGCTCGGCCTGAACTATGCGAGCCTCGAAACAGACAACAAGCCGGCAGCCATGCCACCAATCGAGGCGGCCTCGTTCGATGACTGGGCCGCAGGCCGCACCGCGCTGAAGCAGGCTTTCGAAACCCACGTCTATGGGCCATGGCCCGCCGGGCTCCCGGTCAGTTTTGGTGAGACCCGGCGTGTCGAAGGCGCGCTTGGGGCTTTGGGTGTTCTGGAAGAAACGCCGATCACCCTCGGCACAGGGGAGGG
The DNA here is from genome assembly GCA_039818545.1 of Pseudomonadota bacterium. GTDB lineage: Bacteria > Pseudomonadota > Alphaproteobacteria > Caulobacterales > Hyphomonadaceae > JANQQC01. Next base: position 13,444 of record JBCBTR010000020.1, on the reverse strand, counting down.
TGCGCGAACCTTCCAACTGGCTGTGGCTTACCCGGCCTTCGCACCGGCGGGCGGCGTGCCTGTGGTAATCGGGCAGACCTTTGCCTCCAACTGTTCGGTGTTCCCCGCCGCGACACTGACCGCGCCGGGCGGCGATCAGTGCGATGCCGATCCTATGGGCGGCGCGATCGGCGTGGTCGGACGCTACATTTTTGGCGAGTACATCGCCGAAGTGCCGATCGAGCAGTATTTCCGGCACGGCACGGCCTATGCGACCTTTTATGCCTCCGAGCTCGTCCCGGATTCCTCTTCTGCCGCGCCGGGCATTCTGGCCGGGCTTGCCGGTGAGGGTGGCATTGCGCCGACCGGCACGCTGATGGCGTGGGCCTTCGGCTTCTCAGCGGTCGCTGATTTCCTCGAAGCGGATTCGCGGATCGATTCTGATCGTATCGCCGTGTTTGGTCATTCCCGTCATGGCAAGGCGGCGCTGCTGGCCGGCGCATGGGATGCGCGTATCGATGCTGTCATCGCGCACCAGTCAGGCTATGGCGGCGCGGCCTCCTCGCGGTCGACCGCTGGCGAAGGGCTCAGGCGCATGACCCGGGGCGGTAAACTGACACCCGTCGGTCCCGCGATGCCGGGCTATCCCCACTGGTTTGATCCTGCCTATGCCTCCTATGCGGGCCGTCTTGATGAGCTGCCAGTGGACCAGCATCAGCTGCTCGCGCTCGTGGCTCCAACACCCGTCTTTCTCGGCAATGGCCGCCGCGATGTGTGGTCGGATCCAAATTCGACCTTCCGCATGGCGCAGGCCGCAGACCAGATCTACGAACTCGCCGGCGCAGACGGCCTCGATCAGACAGGTATGCAGGATTTCAACCCGGCGGGTGACATCGCTTATTTCCTGCGCCCGGGCGGGCACGGCACGGATAAGCGGGACATTGCCGCTTTCCTGGCCTTCCTCGATGCGCACTTCGGCGTTGAGCCGTTCACGCAGGGGCAGGGTTCCATCGCTGCTGAGCACTGATAGGTTGTGCCCGCAAAGCTTGGGAGGGCTGATCAATGACACAAGCAGAATTCCTTGCGCCGGTGCTGGCGCTGATCCTGTGGACGCTGGTGATGTGGCTGTGGATGTACGCCACGCGCATTCCGGCCATGCAGAAAGCCGGGATCGATCCGGATTCGGCCCGTCATCCGGGCACCTATGGCGATAAACTGCCGGCTTCGGTCCGCTCAGTCGCCGACAATTATAATCACCTCCATGAACAGCCGACCGTGTTCTACGCGCTGATGATCTTCGCTTCGCTGACCGGCGGCGGAGACAACACCGCCCACTTGCTCGGCTGGGCCTATGTCGTGCTGCGTGTCGTACACTCGCTTGTTCAGGTGATCATCGGCAAAGTGCTGCTGCGCTTCACCGTGTTCCTGCTGGCGTCCATCGTGCTGATTGTCATCGCGGTGCGGGAAGGGCTTCGCGTCTTCCTGTAGCAGGGCGTTGCCTTTCGCATCCGGGAAAAGCGGTCTAAACGCGCGTCATGGCCAGTATTCCGCAGTCCCGCCTTGAGCAGGTGGTTGATCGTTTCGAGGAAGTCGAAGCCCGCATGGGCGCGGCGACCGAGACCGATGAAATCATCTCGCTGTCCAAGGAGCACGCCGAGCTGAAGCCCGTCGCCGAGAAAGTGCGCGAGCTGATATCGACGGTCGAAGAGCTCGCTGAAGCCGAAGCCATGGCGGCGGGCGACGACCCCGACATGGCAGAGCTGGCACGTGAGGAAATTGCCGAGCTGAAAGCGGCCTTGCCCGGCCTTGAGCAGGATGTGCAGCTTCTGCTCCTGCCCAGGGATGCCGACGACAAGGCCGATATCGTGCTCGAAATCCGCGCCGGAACAGGCGGAGATGAGGCAGCGCTGTTCGCGGGCGATCTCTACCGGATGTATACCCGCCACGCCCAGCTCCGGGGTTGGAAAGTGGATGTCGCCAGTGTCTCGGAAGGGGATGTCGGCGGCTATAAGGAAGTCGTTGCGAACATTTCCGGCGACGGCGTGTTTGGCCAGATGAAATGGGAAAGCGGTGTACACCGCGTCCAGCGTGTCCCGGCCACGGAAACGCAGGGGCGCGTGCATACCTCGGCTGCCACAGTGGCTGTGCTACCAGCCCCTGAGAATATCGAGATCGATGTCAAAACCGAGGACATCCGCATCGACACAATGCGATCGTCGGGTGCGGGTGGTCAGCACGTCAACACGACCGATTCCGCCGTACGGATTACACACCTGCCGACCGGCATTGTCGCCACGAGCTCTGAGAAGTCCCAGCATGTGAATCGCGAGAAGGCGATGGAGATGCTGAAAATCCGTCTCTATGAGCGCGAACGGGAAGAGAAGGACGCCGCACGTGCCGAGGCGCGGGCCGAGCAAATCGGGTCGGGGGACCGGTCGCAGAAAGTGCGGACCTACAATTATCCGGAAAACCGGGTCACCGATCACCGCATCGGGCTGACCCTCTATTCGCTCGACAAGATCATCGCCGGCGACAAACTCGATGAAGTCGTCACGGCGTTGCTCACTGAAGACCAGGCACGCAAACTGGCGGCCATGGAGCAGGAAGACGCGTGAGCGCGACGCCGCCGAGTGAGGATGAGCTGAGCCGGGCGACTGCGCGCCTGCGTGAAGCCGGGATCGAAAATCCCGCCCGGGAAGCTCGGCTCATTTCCGAAATCGACGGCGGAGCAGGCTTTGCTGATCTGATCGACAGGCGCGCGGGCGGTGTGCCTTACGCCCACCTGACGGGGTCTGTCGGCTTCTATTCAATCGAGCTCATTTGCGACGACCGCGCGCTGATTCCCCGAGCCGACAGCGAAACTGTGGTCGATATCGCCCTTAGCCGGATGCCGGAGGGGATAAAGCTAAAGGTCGCAGATCTCGGTACGGGGTCAGGGTGCCTGCTGCTGGCCATCCTCAATGAGCGTCCGGACGCCGTCGGTGTTGGCGTCGAAGCAAGCCCGGCCGCGGCGTCCCTTGCGAGGGAAAACGCGTTGCGCACCGGCCTTTCGGCGCGCGCTGAGATTGCCGAGACGGATTGGGCGTCATGGCCGGACTGGCCTCGGATGGACCTGATTGTCTCCAATCCACCGTATATTCCGACCCTCGACATTGAGGCTCTGCAACCTGAAGTCCGCGATCATGATCCGCATACGGCGCTTGATGGGGGGGCGGATGGTCTGAACGCCTATCGCTCCCTGATCCCACGGGCGGGGGATAAACTGAAGGCTGGGGCGTGGCTGATCTTTGAGATCGGCCATGATCAGGCAGCAGATGTTTCTGCGCTTCTCGCGGGTGCGGGTTTCACAGAGATCGAGACAACTCAGGACCTTGGCGGGTGTGACCGCGTGGTTTCGGCGCGCTGGCCGGGGTAGGGCTGAGCGCAAATAAGGGCTTGGCGGGCGGCTAAAGCCGCGTTAGACCAGTTTGTCCGAGTTGGAAGCGCAAGCGCTCCATCGGCAATGTGAACCGCGCAACAGCAATATGGTACGGCTCCGGGGAGCTTTGCGCAGGATCGGCCTGTAGGGCCGCAAATCAGGGAAGACCGCATGAAACGTCAACGCGGGCGCCGCCGATCGGGCGGCGGTGGGAACAGCAACAATCCCAACCGTCACTTCGAGAGCAACGGGCCGGATGTCAAAATCCGTGGCTCGGCTCAACAGGTGCTGGACAAGTATCTGCAATATGCCCGTGACGCTCAGACGTCGGGCGACCGGATCAATGCTGAAGCTCTTTTTCAGCATGCAGAGCATTACGCGCGCACCCTTGCGGAAATGCAGCCCAAGCAAAAGCCGCAGCGCGACGACGCATCGGACGGCAATTCTGATGGTGGCGATGCCAAATCCGAGGACCGCGCAGAGGCGAAGGACGACAGTGAAAGCCGTCCGTCAAAATCCAGGGACGATGCTGACAAGAGTTCAGACGATGTCCGGGATGATGACAGCGCCAAGGGCGAAGAAAAGCCGAAACCGCGCCGCCGCGCCGCTTACAAGAAGCGTGAAGAAGCTGCAGCTGAGCCCGACGCCGATGTTGAAGCTGAAGACGGTGTGATGAAGACGCTCTCCCGTGGTCGCAAATCGGCAGCCAAAGAAGACACCTCCGATGCAGATGCTGACGAAGAAGCCCAGCCTGCCAAGTGATGCGGCTCGCTGCGGTCTTGTGTGCAGGCCTTTGGCTTGCTGCATGCGCGGCGGCCCAGAACGAAGCGGCACCGCAGGGCGCGCCTGATATGTCTGTCCGTGGAGGCTTTGTCGTCGAGATGACCCCCGTCGATGGGGCCACCCCGCCACGTTTCCAGCTGGCCAAGACGTATGAAGGACCGCTGTCGGGAACCGGCACCGGCGAAATGATCACAGCAATGACGGCGACCGAAGGGTCCGCCGCCTATGTCGCTATCGAGACCGTCGACGGGACATTGGAGGGCAAGCCCGGCACGTTCACACTCGTCCATCGCGGCGTCATGGATCGCGGCGCGCAGAGCCTTTCCATTGCGGTCGTGCCGGACTCGGCGACAGGCGCTCTGGCCGGCCTCTCCGGTGAGATGGATATTCAGATCGAAGCGGACGGATCGCACTTTTACATCTTCGACTACAAGTTACCCTAGCCGTCGAAAGCGCTGCTCCACCGGGCCTGCATCTCCTCGGCTGAGACCTCTTCGGTCTTTGTCGCCACCATCCAGACATGTCCGAACGGATCGGCGAAACTGCCTGTCCGGTCGCCGAAGAACTCGTCCTTCACGGGCCGGAGTTCTGTTGCGCCAAGGGACACCGCTTTCGCAAAGACGACGTCCACATCATCGACATGGACATGCAGTTTGACCGGCGACCCACCGAGCGTGTCGGGGCTGACCGCGCCGAAATCGGGATACTCGTCCGACAGCATGAAAGACGCATCGCCAATGGTGAGTTCTGCGTGCCCAATCCGGCCATCGCCCGGATCGGTCAGCCTCAGCTCTTCGGTCGCGCCAAGCGCAGCCACATAGAAGTCAATCGCTGCGGCCGAATCCTTGACGGAAATGTAAGGGGAGAGTGTTGAGGGCATGAAAGCCTCCCTGAACTTGACCAGATTAATTACGTAACGTACCGTTTCATTATGTCAAAGACGGCCAGAGATCAAGCCCCGGCCAGACCGGGCCGCCCGCGAAGCGAGGCCACCCGGCTGGCGATTCTGAAGGCGGCCCGCGAAATTCTGGACGAAGCAGGGCCCCTGCGGGTGACGGTCGAGGCTGTTGCGGCCCGTGCCGGTGTCGGTAAGCCGACCATCTATCGCTACTGGTCAAACGCGCAGGAACTGTCGATGACCGCCCTGATGGACGGGGCTCCTGAAAACGCGGGCGACCCCGCCCCGGTCGAGGACGGCGCGATCGAAGCCCTTACCGCGCAGGTCGCATCGGTCGTGCGCCGCTTTGCCAGCCAGCGCGGCCGTCAGGCGGCATTGCTGATGGCGACGGCCGAGGCCGATAGCGAACTCGCCAAGGCGTTCCGGAACCGGGTGATCCTGTCGAGCCGCAATGACGGGCGGGCGCTCCTTGAGCGGGCCATAGAGGAAGGGGAAATGCGCGATGATTTCTCGATCGAAACCGCGCTCGACCTGATTTATGGCCCGATCTTCTACCGCCTGCTCGCCGGCCACGCACCGCTCGACGAAGCCTTCGCCAACGAGACTGTGGCGCTCGCGCTGGAGGGCATGAAAGCGCGCTAGCCCGCGCGCTCTGCGATGGCGGCCAATTCCTGCTGGATGGCCTCACGTGACAGCCAGTTTCCGCGATACATCACACCCGCCGGGTCCTTCAGGGCCGAGAGGTCTTCCATCGGATTCGCTTCCAGCAGCATAAGATCGGCCCGGGCTCCCGGTGCAATCACCCCGAACGTGTCCTTTTCGGCGAAGTAGGCTCCAATGGCTGAGGTGGCGCTGATGAGGATATCAGTCTCGCTCAGCCCGGCCGCTTCCATCTCTTCAATCTCCCGGTGGATTGAAAACCCCGGCACGCTGAACACTTGCGGCGCGTCCGTCCCAAAGAGCAGTTCAACGCCTTCCTCGTGCAGGATTTTCAGCAGGCGGCGGCGATTCTCGACATGCACGTCCTGCGCCTCGCCGCTGCCGGCATCAAAGCGGCTGCGCCAGTTCGCGACTGTGTCGGCGGGTATGTAGTCTAGCCCCGCAACGGAGAACAACTCGTCCCGGTCTGCGGCCTGTAGCAGTGTGATCCAGAGGGCGGATGTGGGAACGACACCTGTCCCCGCATCCCTTGTGAGCCGGGCCGCGGCGCGCATGGCATCCTCTGTCAGCGGCTCGCTCTCACCACCCAGATAAATGATCAGCCCGTCGAGGTGGTCCAGCGTGCGCTGGCCGGCTTCGAGCGCGCGTACCAGTCCGACTTCGGCTGGCACATGCCCGCCAAAATCCATGGCAAGCTCATTGGCCTTCTCGGCCATGGCGTCATACTCGTCCCGCGTCAGGCCCGGATGGACTTTCAGCAGATCCCAGCCTTCCTCGACCTGCTGTTCCACGCGCTGCGTGGCCTGCTCCGGCGAGCGAATGCTGTTTCCGTTGAAGCTCGGCCCCGCCAGATAAAGCGTTGGAGACACCCGCTCGCCGGACAGCGCCTCTTCGCGAAGCTGCAACTGGCCCGGTGAGCCCAGCATGCCGCGCACTGTCGTCACACCATTGGACAGATAGAGAAACAGAATGTCGTTCACGGCCTGCTCGCCTTCGAGAACGGGAGGGATATGGCCATGCATCTCGCCAAGACCCGGGATGAGATAGTGCCCCTCGCCATCGATGATCGTCGCATCGTCTGAGACCGCGAACTCACCAAGGTCAGCGACGGATATGATCCTGTCGTCTTCGACGACGACGCTCAGACCTTCCACGACCCCGGATCCATCCATCGCCAGAACGGTGACGTTCTCGAACACGGTCTCGGCGAGGGCAGGCATACAAAGGAGCAGGGCACCCGCCAGCGCCCCGACCGTCTTTTCGAAAATTACTCTGGCCATGGCGTCGTCCTCAACTCACTGGAGAGCGACCAGCCTAGGCGTCGCGCCCCATCCAAACAAGCGCCGCAAGATCGCTTGAACTTCCCCCGCTACCGGGCCATTGCGGAGGGAATGACCATGGAGCGCGACATGAGCACGCCATTTACACTCGGCTGGGAAGAATGGCTGGCCTTGCCCGGGCTGGGCCTGCCCGCCATCAAGGCAAAGGTCGACACGGGCGCGCGAACATCCGCGCTGCACGCTCAGGCCATTGAGCCCTTTGGTGGGCCTGACAATCCGCAGGTGCGCTTCCTGATCCAGCCCGACCCGGACAACCCCGCTCTGGAGCTCACCTGCTCGGCGAAAGTCGTGGATCGCCGCGATGTCACCAGCTCAAATGGTGAAACTGAGCTGCGCTATGTGATCGCGACTGACTCGGAGATGGGCGGACGGCGCTGGCCGATCGAGATCTCGCTGACGAACCGGGAGAATATGAGCTACCGCATGCTGCTCGGCCGGCGAGCGATTGAAGAAGACATGATCGTCGATCCGAACATCTCCTTCGCGCAGGCGCAGCTCTCCTTCGCAGCCTATGACAAGCTGCCGCGCCAGCGTCCGGTCAAGCGTCCCTTGCGGATTGCCCTGCTGACCCGCGAGCCGAACAACTATTCCAGCCGCCGGCTCGTTGAGGCCGGAGAGGCGAGGGGACATGTGATCGAGCTGATCGACACCAGCCGCTGCTATATGCGCATCGGCGGCCTCAGCCCTGAAGTGCATTATGACGGGCGCATCCTGCCTTATTATGATGCGGTGATCCCCCGCATCGGTGCGACCATGACCGCCTACGGCACGGCAATCCTTCGCCAGTTTGCGAGCACGGGGGCCTACTGCCTGAACACGCCCGCCGGCATCAGCGCATCGCGCGACAAGCTGCTCGCCCACCAATTGCTGGCCAATGCCAATATCGGCATGCCGATCACGACCTTCGCCAATTCCCCGAAAGACACCAAGGACCTTATTGAACTCGCGGGCGGGGCTCCAGTCGTGGTGAAACTTCTGCAATCCACGCAGGGGAGAGGCGTTGTGCTGGCCGAGACACGCAAGGCTGCCGAAAGCCTCGTCGATGCGTTTCGCGGGCTGGATGCGAACTTCCTCGTGCAGGAATTCGTCCAGGAAGCGGCAGGGGCCGATACGCGGTGCTTCGTCGTCGGCGGAAAGGTTGTCGGCGCGATCAAGCGGCAGGCGGCGGATGGTGAGTTCCGGTCAAATCTCCACCGTGGCGGCACCGCACAAAAAGTTCGCCTCTCGAAGGAAGAGCGCGCCACGGCCCGCAGCGCCGCCCGTACACTTGGTCTGGTGGTGGCAGGCGTCGATATTCTGCAGACCTCGAAAGGTCCGCAAGTGCTGGAGGTTAACTCCTCACCGGGCCTGCAGGGCATTGAAACGACGACCGGCCAGGACATCGCCGCGCTGATATACGAGTATCTGGAATCCAAAGTCCGGACGCTGTCGAAGCAGCGCGATGTACGGGCCGGGGTTGGGGTCTGACGCTGCAAGCGCTTGCGCGATCCGGCCCTGATCCCCACATGAATTTTGGAATGGAACGCCGCCGCTGAGCGGGGCGTATTAACAGCTCGTGCGGACCTCCGGCGAGTATCAACTGAACCGCCTTTGAAAGGGGATGCGAGATGAATCTCGAGCAATACACAGAACGCGCCCGAACCGTGCTGCAGGGAGCCCAGACCCTCGCCGTCACCGCGAACCACCAACAACTTACACCGGAACACGTGCTGAAAGCGCTGCTGGACGATCGCGACCAGCTGGCGGCCAATCTGATCCGCTCCAGCGGGGGGCGGCCCGAACTTGTCGCGCAGGCCATAGATGCTGCCCTGAATGCTATTCCAGCCGTCACTGGCGGTGATGACATGCTGCGCCTCGACACCAAGGCGGCGCGCCTCTTCGCCGATGCCGAGGCTCAGGCCAAGAAAGCCGGCGACAGTTTCGTTACCGCCGAACGCCTGCTTCTGGCGGCGGCGGGTCTCGACGGCTCCAAAGCCGCGACGGCGTTGAAAGATGCCGGGGTCACGCCGCAGGGGCTTGAAGCAGCGATTGCGCAACTGAGGCAAGGCCGAACGGCTGACTCCGCCAGCGCGGAAGAGGGCTATGAAGCGCTCAAGAAATACACGCGCGACCTCACGCAGGATGCGCGCGACGGCAAGCTCGACCCCGTCATCGGACGCGATGAGGAAATCCGCCGCGCCGTGCAGGTGCTGTCGCGCCGCTCAAAGAACAATCCGGTCCTGATCGGGGAGCCGGGCGTCGGCAAGACGGCCATTGCCGAAGGTCTCGCCCTGCGCATCGTCGATGGCGATGTGCCCGAAAGCCTCAAGGGCAAACGCCTGCTTGCGCTGGACATGGGCGCGTTGATCGCGGGGGCGAAATTCCGCGGCGAGTTCGAGGAACGGCTTAAAGCTGTCCTGAAAGAAGTCGAACAATCCACGGGCGGCGTTGTCCTCTTCATTGATGAGATGCACACCCTCGTCGGCGCGGGCAAAAGCGACGGCGCAATGGATGCCTCGAACCTCCTGAAACCGGCGCTTGCGCGGGGCGAGCTTCACTGCATCGGGGCGACCACGCTCGATGAGTACCGCAAATATGTTGAAGGCGATGCCGCGCTCGCTCGCCGTTTCATGGCTGTCTTTGTGGACGAGCCAACGGTTGAAGACACCGTCTCCATCCTTCGGGGGCTGAAGGGCCGCTATGAGGCCCATCATGGTGTGCGCGTGTCCGATGCGGCCATCGTGTCGGCGGCGACCCTTTCCAACCGCTACATCACCGACCGCTTCCTGCCGGACAAGGCCATCGACCTGATGGATGAGGCCGCCTCTCGCTTGCGCATGCAGGTCGACTCAAAGCCGGAAGAACTCGATGAGATCGACCGCCGTCTGCTCCAGCTACGCATTGAAGCAGAAGCCCTGAAACGGGAAAGCGATGCCGCGTCGAAGGAGCGATTGCAGACTCTCGAGGGCGAGATTGCAGACCTCAAACTGAAGTCCGATGAGCTGACGACGGCGTGGGCCGCTGAGAAAGAAAAGCTCAAGGGCGCGGCCAGTGCGAAAGAGCGCCTCGACCGGGCCTATGCCGACATGGCTGAAGCCCAGCGCACGGGCGATCTCGCCAAGGCGTCGGAGATCAAGTTCTCGGTGATCCCGCAGCTGGAGCAACAGATTGCCGAAGCCGAGAAGGGCGACAATGACGAGGTCGATACCGGCCTTGTGTCTGAAGTTGTCCGGCCCGAACACATTGCTGGGGTCGTATCCAAGTGGACGGGCATCCCCGTTGACAAGATGATGGAAGGCGAGCGGGAAAAGCTCCTCCAGATGGAAGACGCCCTGCGGGGCCGCGTGGTCGGTCAGGAAGAGGCCCTGTCGGCGGTCTCAAATGCGGTCCGTCGCGCCCGGGCTGGATTGCAGGACCCGAACCGCCCCATCGGTTCCTTCCTGTTTGTCGGCCCGACGGGGGTCGGTAAGACGGAGCTGACCAAGGCGCTCGCAGAATTCCTGTTCGAGGATGACAGCGCCGTGCTGCGGCTCGACATGTCAGAGTTTCAGGAGAAGCATTCCGTCGCCCGCCTGATTGGCGCGCCTCCCGGCTATGTCGGCTATGATGAAGGCGGGGTTCTGACGGAGGCCGTCCGGCGTCGCCCGTATCAGGTTATTCTTTTCGATGAGGTGGAGAAGGCGCATCCGGATCTCTTCAACACGCTGCTACAGGTGCTCGATGATGGCCGTCTGACAGACGGGCAGGGCCGCACGGTCGACTTCAAGAACACGCTGGTGATCATGACATCCAACCTTGGTGCGGATGCATTGGCCAGTGGCGAGGAAGGCGAGATCAGCGCTGTGGCGCGCGAGCAGGTGATGGAGGCGATCCGGGCCCACTTCCGGCCGGAGTTCATCAACCGGATCGACGAAACGGTGTTCTTCAGCCGGCTTGGCCGGTCTGAGATCGACAAAATTGTCGGCATACAGATACAGCACCTCGAAAAACTCCTGAGCGACCGCAAGCTGACCCTCGACATGACCGAGACTGCGCGGACATGGCTCGCCGAGCGCGGGTATGATCCGGTCTATGGTGCACGGCCGCTCAAGCGTGTGATCCAGAAAGAGCTTCAGGACCCGCTCGCGCGGCTGATCCTCGAAGGGCGCATCAAGGATGGCGAGTCGATTGCGGTCGATGTCGAGGCGGGTGTGCTCGTGATCAATGGCGTACCGAACGACTTCGCCAAGGGCGCTGCCGCTCTGAACTAAGCGGCGTTAGCGCAGCGTGGTGAGTTGCCGGTCTGATCCATCGTCGACGCGACGGCGCATCAGGGAGTATTCGCCCACGGCCGGATAGGACAGGAACACAGACCGTTTCTGTTCAATCCGCGCCCGGGCGAGACTGTCGAGGATTAATCCGCATACGGCTGACATAAAGGCCACCACGCTCATTCCGGTGACAAGGATCAGTGTTGGATAACGCGGGACGAGCCCGGTCTCAAAATATGTGATTGCGATCGGCACCGACAGGGCAAGCGCGAGCAGCATCAGGGTTGCGCCAATGGCACCGAAGAAAGCGGCTGGCCGCGTTTCCTTCGCCAGCACGGCAAACATGCCGAGAATTCGGAAGCCATCATGGAAGGTGCGCAGCTTGGATTCGGAGTCCTCGGGACGGACGCCATACCTTGTTGGACGCTCAAGCACCGCCATGCCGATCTGGCTGGCATGGACCGACATTTCCGTCTCGATCTCGAAGCCGCCCGACGTCGCCGGGAAGCTCTTCGCAAAGCGCCGCGAAAAGACGCGATAGCCGGAGAAGATGTCGGTGAAGTCGCGGCCAAACATGAACTGGTAGAGGCGGTTGAACACGGTATTGCCAAAGGCGTGCCCGCCGCGCCCGGCATCCTTGGTCACGCCCGCCCGTGTGCCGACGACCATGTCGACCATGTTCTTCTGCATCAGTTCGATCAGGACCGGTGCCGCTGACGGATCGTACGTCCCGTCGCCGTCAGCCATCACATAGACATCGGCTTCGACGTCCGCGAAGATGCGGCGAACGACATGGCCCTTGCCCTGCCGGGTTTCTGTACGGACGATCGCACCCGCATCGGCAGCGGCCTGTGCCGTGCCATCCGAGGAGTTATTGTCGAAGACATAGATATCAGCCTGCGGAAGCGCGGCGCGGAAGTCACGCACCACCTGACCAATCGTTGCCACCTCATTGTAACAGGGCAGGGTCACCGCGATCCGAAGCGGGGCATTTACATGAGGAGCCGATGGCGTCATCCGACTAAGCCTTTTGGTAACTTGAGCATGTGCATAGCCCAACAGTCTTAAGCGTCTGTAACGGGCGCGGTGCATGAGGAATGGGGATATGGCCAAGGCGCTTCAGGATCGGCTGGTCTGGGCCGCGGGCATCGCGATGCTTGCTCTGATGGCGGCCAAGCTCGGCCCGGCCTGGCAGGGCGGTCTCACGGCGCAGGATGACTATATGCGCTTGCAGCAGGTGCGTGATCTTCTGGCCGGCCAGGCCTGGTTCAACGTAGACCAGTCGCGCTTTCTCACGCCGGAAGGCGGCGACATGCATTGGTCGCGCATTCCTGACATCTTCATTGGCGGGCTTATCCTCGTCTTCGACCTGTTCACTGATCGTGCGACGGCGGAGCGCCTGATGGCAATCGTCTGGCCACTGACGCTTCTCTCTGCGCTGCTGGCGACGCTCGCCGTGTCCGTGCGACGCATCGGCGGTGGCCGCGCGGGCATCATCGCGGCCTTCTTCCTGTTCGGGGCGAGCGCCTCCTCGCTGCAATACCTGCCCGGACGGATTGATCATCACGGGCTCATCGCACTGCTTTTGCTCACCGCCGTGAATGCGCTGATGAACCGCGAGGCAAGTCCGAAATCCGGACTGGTCGCAGCCGCGGTGCTCTGCACCGCTCTGAGCATCGCCATCGAAAGCCTGCCATTTACGGCCGTCCTCATCGCCGCCTTTGGTCTGCTCTGGGTTGTCCGGGGGCACCTTGAAGCCCCCCGGCTTGCCGCCTTTGGTGCCGGTCTCGTTGTCTTCGGCTCGGTCTTTTATGTCTTTGATGCACCCGGCTTCAGCGCGGCGCGCGCCGTCTGCGATGCGTTCGGGCAGGGCCATATGACAGCGCTTGCAATTGGCGGTGTGGGTCTTGCGGCGCTCGGCGTTTTCGGCGGTGCCATGGCGAGCTGGCGGACGCGATTGCTGGCCGGCGGTGTCCTCGGAGGTCTTGTACTCGTCGCAGTGTGGCAGGTCGCGCCCGCATGTTTCGGCTCACCCTATCGCGATATCGGTGACCTGATGAACGAGATGTGGCTCTCGCGGGTCGGAGAGGCACGCTCCCTGCCGGCCCTCTGGAAGGTCTCGCCCAACGTTGTGATT
>JBCBTR010000019.1:0-17171 GCA_039818545.1 Pseudomonadota bacterium | reverse complement strand
GAGATAGGTGAGTGTTTCGTCGTCGACCGGGAAGAAGCCGCAGGTCGCCCCATATTCCGGGGCCATGTTTGAGATCGTGGCTTCGTCTTCGAGGGTGAGATTGGCGAGGCCGGAGCCGAAGAATTCGACGAACTTGCCGACCACGCCGCGCTCGCGCAGCATTTCGACGACGGTCAGGACGAGGTCGGTCGCCGTTGCGCCCTCAGGCAGCTTGCCGGTCAGCTTGAAGCCAACGACTTCCGGGATCAGCATGGAGACGGGCTGGCCCAGCATGGCCGCCTCGGCTTCGATGCCGCCGACGCCCCAGCCAAGGACAGAGAGCCCGTTGATCATAGTGGTGTGCGAGTCTGTGCCAACGCAGGTGTCCGGATAGGCGACGGTTTCGCCGTTTTCTTCCTTCGTCCAGACGGTCTGGCCGAGATATTCGAGGTTTACCTGATGGCAGATACCGGTGCCGGGCGGGACAACGCGGAAATTCTCGAAGGCAGAGGAGCCCCAGCGCAGGAACTCATAGCGTTCGCCATTGCGCTCATACTCGCGCTCGACGTTTCGTTTGAAGCTGTCCGGGCCTGCAAAACTGTCCACCATGACGGAGTGGTCAATGACGAGATCGACGGGCACCTGCGGGTTGATAGAACTGGCTTCGCCGCCAAGCTTTTCTGCTGCATCACGCATCGCGGCGAGGTCGACCACTGCGGGAACACCGGTGAAATCCTGCATCAGGACGCGGGCCGGGCGGTAAGCAATCTCGTGAGCGGCGGTGCCTTTATCGATCAGCCAGTCGGCCATGGCCTGAATGTCTTCTTTCTTGACCGAGGTGCCATCTTCATGGCGCAGCAGGTTTTCCAGGAGCACTTTCAGGGAGGCGGGAAGGCGCGACACATCGCCAAGGCCGTTTTCAGCAGCGGCTTCAAGGGAGTAGTAGGTGTAGGACTTATCGCCGACGGTGAGCGTTCGGCGCGACTTGAAGCTGTCGAGGGACGGCATGGGCATGACCTCATTTATATTTTTGGTTTCTCGTGATGCTCATATAGGGCGGGGCGCTGAGGCGCAATTGATGGGCGGCGGCGTATTGGTCGCAGGCGAGGCGGTTTGAACGGTGAAAACCTGATATTTGCCAACGGTCTTGGCATGATCCGCGGCGCGCGCGTGCTGTTCGGCGACGTGTCGCTGGCGGCGCAGCCCGGCGAGGCCATTGTGTTGCGGGGCTCGAACGGAGCGGGAAAGACGACACTCCTGCGCATATTGGCGGGGCTGACCCAGCCCGCCGCCGGGGATGTGACCCGCGTTGCAGACGTCCACTGGCTTGGCCATCGGGACGGGTTGAAGCCGCATGAAAGCCCGGTCGAACATCTTGGCCTCTGGGCACAAGCCTGGGGCGGGGGAGCCGTTGAGCCTGTGATTGAGCGGATGGGGCTGACCCGGCCAAAGGACGTGCCGGCCTCTTTGCTGTCTGCCGGCCAGAGACGGCGCACGGCGCTTGGGCGGCTGCTGCTGGTTGAGCGACCGATCTGGTTACTGGATGAGCCGTTCTCCGCGCTCGACACGAACGGACGCGATCTGCTGCTGGAGCTGATTGCCCAGCACAGGGCGAGTGGCGGTGCCGTAATCGCCGCGATCCATGGGGAAGCCGGATTTGAAGCGAGCGGGGAGGTGGCGCTGTGAGTGCCGCTCCGATCCGCGCGGCTTTTGTTCAGGCCTTCCGCGAAGCGTGGGCTGGCGGCGCGGGTGTATTACTGCCAGCGAGTTTCTTTGCCGGGGCGGCCATGCTGGTGCCGTTTGCGGTGGGATCGGACTCTGCGCAATTGGCAGCGATTGGCGGCGGTGTGCTCTGGGTCGCGCTCGCACTGGCGTCTCTGGTGACAATGGAGCGCCTGTTTCAGGCCGATCTTGAAGACGGGGCGCTGGATCTCTGGGTGCAGGCCGATGCGCCGCTCTCTGCAATTGCGGCGGCCAAGGTGGCTGCGCACTGGCTGGTCTCCGGCCTGCCGCTGGCGCTGCTGTCCCCGTTGCTCGGTCTGATGCTGCAAATGGAGCCGGATCGGCTGCCATCGGCCATGCTCGCTTACGGGATTGGCGGGCTGGCTTTCTTCCTCTGGGGCGCGTTTGGGGCCGCCCTTTCGGCGACGGTGCGGCGTGGCGGCCTCTTGATCGCGCTGATCGCCCTTCCATTCTATGTTCCGACCGCCATCTTTGGCGCAATGAGCCTGCAAGCAGAGGTGCCCTTGCCCCTGATCGAGACCCTGTTCCTGTCCGCGGCGACCCTCTTCTCGCTGGCTGTAGCTCCGTTCGGCATCGCTGCGGCCTTGCGCTTGGCGGCAGACTGAGGACGGGGCAGAAGACAGGTATGGCCATCCTCTCCGCCTTCGCGAACCCGCACCGCTTCATGGCGCTTTCCAAAGCGCTGCTGCCATGGCTGGGCGTGAGCGCTGCGGTTCTGATCGCGTACAGCATCTGGCAGGGGCTCTATGTGTTGCCGCCGGAGACCTATCAGGGCGACAGCGCGCGTATCATGATTGTGCATGTGCCGGCCGCCTGGTTGTCCATGTCGGCCTATATGGGCATGGCTCTGGCGAGCCTTGTCTGGTTTGTCTGGCGCCATGAGATCGCCGATGTCGCGGCGAAATCGATCGCGGCTTTCGGCGCGGGCTACACCGCGATCTGTCTTGCGACCGGGGCGATCTGGGGCAAGCCGACCTGGGGGACATGGTTCCAGTGGGACGACGCCCGCATGGTGTCGGTGCTCGTCCTGTTTTTTGTTTATGTCGGATACATCGCGCTGCGCGCGGCGATGGATACCCGCCAGAAGGCGGCGCGTGCCGGGGCAATCCTCGCCATGGTCGGAGCGATAAACGTGCCGATCATCAAATTCTCGGTCGATATCTGGGCAAGCCTGCATCAGGATGCGAGCGTTATCCGCCTCGACGGGCCGGCCATGTCCGCAGACTATCTCGTGCCGCTGCTGCTTGGTGCGCTGGGGCATACGCTGCTCTTTACCGCGCTGGTTCTCGTGGCGATGCGCGCCGAGGTGCGCCTGCGCCGGGCGGATGCGCTGCTGATGCGGCGGATGGTGGGCGCGTGATCCCGGTTTTCGATCATACCGGCCCGTTTATCTGGGCGGCTTACGCGTTTTCCGGTCTTGTCCTTGGCGGGTTGATCGCCGTGACGTTTGCAAGGGCGGCGCGGGCGAAAGCCAAACTCGCCGCGCTGGAAGCGGAGCCGGACGCATGAAGGCGCTGATCTATGCTGTGCCGCTGGTCGCGCTGGCCGGACTTGCCGGGCTTGCCGGTGTTCAGCTGTTTGATCCCGAACGGTCCGGCTTTGAACGGATCGAGCGCATGGCCCCGGATCGTGCCTTTCCGAAACTCGATGGGGAAGGGGAGATCAGCTTCGCGCCGCCGCCCGGCGAGGAAGCGGTCATCGTCAACCTGTTTGCGAGCTGGTGTGCGCCCTGCGAGGCCGAGCACCCGATTCTGACAGAGATGTCTGAAGACGCGCCGGGGCGGGTGCACGGCATTCTGTACAAGGATACGCCGGAAAACGGCGAGGACTTCCTCGTGCGGCTGGGCAACCCGTTTGCGGAGATCGGTATGGACCCGGACGGGCAGGGGGGGCTCGATTTCGGGCTGACGGGTGTGCCGGAAACCTTTGTCGTCGGACCGGATGGGGCCATCCGGCTGCATGTCCGGGGGCAACTGACCCCGGACTCCGCCCGCGATGTTCTTGCGGCGCTGAACGCCGACGAGCCGCGCTAGCTTTTCTTCGACTTCTTGGAAGCCTTCTTGGGCTTGCTCTTCTTCTTGGCTTTTACGGGCTTGGCCGGCTTTGCCTTCGCCTTGGTCTTTTTCGCAGGCTTGGCTGGTTTTGGCTCAGGGGCCTCAACCTTGGCAACTGCGGGCTCCGGCGCGTTTGACAGCGCCGACAGCGTTGAAATCAGCGCAGCGCGGCGGCTCTTGGGCAGTGCGGCCAGCAATTGCTCGTCGGCTTCCTGAACCGCTGGCGCGGCATTGGCGAGCGCCTTGCGGCCCTTAGCCGTGAGGAAGACGGCTTTCGCGCGCGCATCTTCCTTTGACGCGGTTCGGCGGATCAGGCCGGCGCTTTCCATGCGCGAGACCATGTCGGCCAGCGTTGAGCGGTCGATCCCGGTTTCGTCCACCAGATTGCTCTGGCTGGCCCCTTCCTGAGAGGAGACCGCCGCCAGAACCGAGAACTGGCGAAGCGTGATGCCGGCCGCTGCGAGCGCGCTGGCCGATTGTCCGGCTGCGAATTGCTGTGCGCGATGCAGCAGGTGGCTTGGCGATTCGTGTAGAGAGAAATCGCTGATCGTTGTTGTCGTGGCCATTTTGAAGCCCTTCCCATCCATCGGCGTCCGCTCTAGATCGCTGGTACGCCTATACACCCTATACCGCCGTATGCGGATCACCTTAAGCCTTCATACCGCGATTGATTGAAGTTTACATGACAAACAACCTTGAGCCGACTTTTGACCGTCTTATTCCCGCCGGGGATGATCGTGAACGAAATGTCTGTCGTCATTGCGATTTCGTGGACTATCAGAACCCGAGAATTGTCGCCGGGGCCGTCGTTGTGCGTGACGAGAAAATTCTGCTCTGCAAACGCGCAATCGAGCCGCGAAAGGGGTTCTGGACACTTCCTGCCGGTTTCATGGAGCTTGGGGAGTCGGTTGAGGAAGCCGCCGCTCGCGAGGCCATGGAAGAAGCAAACGCGACAATCAAGATCGATAATCTGCTCGCGGTCTACTCCGTGCCCCGGATCGGGCAGGTGCAGGTGATGTTCCGGGCACGGCTCGCTTCTGAGGTTTCAGCGGGGCCGGAAAGCGAGGCGGTGGGGCTCTATGACTGGAAAGACATCCCGTGGCGGGAGCTTGCTTTCCCGACCGTTGTCTGGGCGCTGACCCATTATGCAGAGACCCGGGGACAGGGCACGATCATTCCATTCGCCAATCCGCCGGGTACGGAGGCGCTGACCCGCTAGGGCCTATTCGGCCGGCGCGGGTTTGTCTGCCGGCTCGTCTTCCGGGGTCTGAAGGTGCTTCAGCGTGTACGGCGTGTTAAGCAGGCCGAAGGCAAGCACAATTACGAAATTGCCGAGCTTCCAGTTCGCCCAGGTTGCCTCGGTGAAGTTGCGCCACAGGAATTCATTCCAGAGCGCCATGCCGATGAAGAACAGGCCCCAGCGGATGGCGAGGGTCTTCCATGCGAAATCCGGCAGGCTGAACACGGACTGAAACAGCATTTTCCAGATATTCCGCCCGACCGCGAGGCCGCCGAAGATCACGCCGGCGTAAAGCAGGTTCACGATGGTGGGTTTCACGAACAGGAAGGTCTTGGACTGCCAGATAATGCCGATGGCACCGAAGGTTCCGATCACGGCGGTGGAGATCAGCAGGAAGGGTGGGACTTTCTCGCCCCGGATCATTTTCAGGATGATGACGGCGGTGGTGGCGATCATCAGGACGCCGGTGGCCCAGTAGAGCGCGGTGTCGCTTGTGAACAGGCCGTCGCCTTCGGGCAGGCGCAGCATCACATTGTAGATCACGACGAAGGCAATGGCCGGGCCAAGCTCGCCCCAGAGGCTGCCTGCTTTGTCGGCGGCTGTCGCCGCGCCTGATTTCGTATCTGTCATAGAATAGAATACGCCGAGGCGTCCCTGTTGGATCAGTGGCCTTGTCTGCCATGATCCGGCCTGTCCCGCCAGCACGCTATCCAAGCTGCATGAGGACCAGCCCGCTGGCGAGCGCGAGCGCGGCAAGGCTGCGCCGGGCCCCGAAGCCTTCCTTCAGGAACAGCCAGCCGAGCAGGGCGGCGAATACGACCGAGGTTTCCCGGATCGCGGTGACGAGGGCCGTCGTGTCGGTCAGCGTATAGGCGTAGATGATCGCGCCATAGGACAGCGTGCCTGCAAGGCCGCCCCAGATCCCGGCCTTCAATTGCGGGCGGACACGGGCGAGGATCTGACCACGCCGGGTCCAGAGGGTAACGGCGGTGATGCCGATCCAGTCGAGCAGAAAGAGCCAGACCACGAACGTGCCTGTTACCGGCATGGCACGCGCCACTTCAGCATCGACCACGGCATAGGCGGCAATGCCGAGTGCGGTGCCGACGGCCCAGCCAAGGGCGGCCCGGTCGAGCCGGCGGCGGTCGAGCGCTGATCCGGTGGGCAGGGCAAACACGATGAGGGCGACGCTCGCCATAACGAGCCCCCCTACCGCGATAGGGGAGAGGGTCTCGCGCAGAGCGATATAGGCGAGGATGGCCGTGAAGAGGGGCGCGAGCCCGCGCATGACGGGGAAGACCAGCGACAGGTCCCCGCGATGCAGCGAGCGGATCAGGCAGGTCTGGTAGAACCAGTGCACCATGACAGCGCCAAGCACGGCCGGCCACAACTCGGCCGGGGGAGGGGGCACGATGAAGACAAAAGGCAGTACACTGATTGCCATGGCGATGGACAGGACCATGCGCGCGGTGAGTACATCGCCGCCGCGCTTCACCGCGACATTGGCGATGGCGACCGTCACAGCCGAGAACAGGCCGAGAGCAACGGGAAGAAGGGTGGCGGGCATGGCCCAGCGCTTATGACCGCTGATTCTGAGTTCGGCCAGAACGGATATCGTTACTGAATTCGATCCGTCGGGTAAGAATTTACACCGATTTGGTCGCGTTGTTTTAACGGCGAGGCGCGATAAGGGGTGCATGGCACTTGCACGCGTTCTCGACGACGATCTCATCTCCAAGGAGAGCTTTGATGCTCAGCTCGCAGAGCGTGGCGTTGAGATCCCCGCCTTCCGTATGCGCAACTGGCGCACACGGGGATTGATGCCCCATTCCTTCCGTGGCGGGCTTGCCTGCTACGCGCCGGACAGTGTGGCGCAAGCCCTTGAGGCCGAGCGCCTGTTCCGGGAAAAGGATGACGAATCCTATGTCGGCTGGGAACTCTGGTGGCAGGGATTTTCGGTTGGTGACGATTACTGGCGTCCATGGTTCGAAGAGCAGGGCATGCTGCGCAGTGCCTTCGGACGGCATGGCGCATCCGCTGCGGCGAGCTTCGCCGTCTCCAAGGGACACAATCTGGAGACCGTGATCTGGCGGCTCCGTGACGCGATGGGCTCGGGCAAACCTGCTGCACACGGCACCGGGCATGCCTCCCTCGACCGTCTGGCCGAACTTCAGGGATCTGATGGTGAACGGATCATCCGTGACGGAGTTGATATCAGCCGATGTTATGCCGAGGCGATGACGGCGATCTCCAATACGGAAAAGCCGAACGTCTCCAGCCTGCTGTTCAAAACCGACAATCGCCATGTGCTTTTCCAGGCCCGCGATGACCTGCGAGGAATCCTCGAAGCCGGTGCAGCCCTGCATGATGCCGCGCGTCTGCTTCTGCCGCGCCGGGCGCTGCGCATGAGGTCTGCCAAGCTGCTGTCGGAGCGTGCTTCGCGGTCGCTCAAGTCCGAACTGGTGCTTCGATATGATCAGGCGGCGGAGGATTTCGGCCCGCGTCTGGACAGCGAGGAAATCGTCAACCTGCGCGCCGATGCTTTCGCAACACTCTCAGCGGCAACCGAGATTCGCCGGGCAATCGACACCAATCCCGCGCTCGCAGCGGCGGCAACGCCCAAGCGCCTGCGGGAAGCTGCAGCCACACGGCCCGGTCTCGATACACTTTGCGATGCGGTCGGCGCTGCCGCCCAGCGCTAGCTGTCCAGCCCGACCAGTGCGCGGGCATAGGCCGCTGCGCTGAAGGGTTTCAGATCTTCAGCCTTTTCCCCGACCCCCACAAAATGGATGGGCAGGTCGTGTGCTTCCGCGATGGCGACGAGCACGCCGCCTTTGGCTGTGCCATCGAGTTTGGTCATGACAAGGCCCGTGACCCCGGCTGTGTGCCGGAAGGCCTCCACTTGCGAGAGTGCGTTCTGGCCGACCGTCGCATCGAGCACGAGGATGACATCATGCGGGGCGTCCGGATCGAGCTTGCGGGTGACACGCACGACCTTTGACAGCTCCTCCATGAGCTCTGCCTTGTTCTGAAGGCGGCCGGCCGTATCCACGAGGACAAGGTCGAGATCCTCCTCACGCGCCTTTTCGATGGCCTCGTAGACAAGGCCGGCGGCATCTGCGCCTGGCTCTTTGGCCATGACGGGAATGCCGGCGCGCTCGCCCCAGACGGTGAGTTGTTCAATGGCGGCGGCCCGGAAAGTATCGCCTGCGACAAGAAGGGCTTTCGCACCCTGCTCTTTCAGCTTCGAGGCGATCTTGCCGATCGTGGTTGTCTTGCCAGAGCCGTTGACGCCAACGAACAGCACAACGCGGGGGCGGGGGCCGTCTGAGAAATCAACGACCTGTTCGCGCGGCGACATGATGGCCTCGATCTCGCCGGCGAGGGCCATGCGGATTTCATCTTCTCCGATTTCCTTGTCGAAACGATCTTTCGACAGGCCGGCGGTGACCCTGGCCGCGACCTTCGCGCCAAGGTCTGAGGTGATGAGCAGATCTTCCAGCTCTTCCAGCGTGTCATCATCGAGCTTGCGCTTGCCGAAAACGGCAAGTCCTGAAGTGAGCTTGCCGGAGGACTTGGACAGCCCAACCGACAGTTTGGAGAAGAAGCCCGGATCTTTCGTTTCCGCGAGCGGGTCCGGCTCACCCCGCGCGATGGCGGCCTGACGCTCTTCTTCGGCCTTGCGGGCGGCGGCTTCAGCCTCTGCGCGCTGGCGTTCGGCTTCGCGGCGTTCCTCAAGGAGGGCAAGTTCCTTGGCGGCCTTTTCCTCGGCGGCACGCCGGGCGTCTTCCGCTTCGCGTTTCCGGCGGGCCTCTTCGGCGAGCCGGTCTGCTTCAGCGGCGGCAGCGGCATCGGCGTCCGCCCTCTGGCGGGCGGCCTCTGCCAGCCGTTCGGCTTCGGCAGCCTCGCCGGCGAGTTTTGCAGCTTCGGCTTCCGCTTCGGCGCGTTCGCGCTTCTGGCGCTCTTCCCACGCAATAGCCGCTTCGCGGACCTTGCGGTCGATCTCTTCCTGCTCGGCAGCCTTGCGCGCGGCTTCTTCCTCGGCGAGGCGCGCAGCGTCTGCTTCTGCGGCCTCTTTGGCGGCGAGTTCCTCTGCGGAGAGCTCGGGCTCGGCCATCGCCGCGCCGGCTGCTTTCAGCTCTTCTTCTTTTTTCTTCTTCCCGAACCAGAGGATCATGCGGGTGTCCCAATCAGCCGTGTCTCGTCATGGCGGACTATCCGGGTCGCCACCGGGCGTCCAGCGGCAGCATCGTCGAAGCCATCGAGCGAGACCGGTGTGAAATCCGCAAGCCGTGCACTTGTTCCTTTTTCGACCAGCGCTTCGCGCACCTCACCGACATGGCGTGCGAAGTGACGCTCCAGCGCGGCCTGACCGGCTTCGCGAAGACGGGCTGCACGAGCCTTGATCACGGCTTTCTCCACCTGTGGCATTCGGGCGGCAGGCGTTCCGGGCCGGGGCGAATAGGGAAAGGCGTGCAGGAAGGCGAGGCCGGTCTCTTCGACAAGGCGGAGCGAGTTCTCGAACTGCGCATCGGTCTCTGTCGGGAACCCCGCGATGATATCCGCGCCGAGGGCAATGTCCGGGCGCGCTTCCCTGAGGCGTGTTGTCAGCGCGATGGCTTCGTCCCGGCCATGGCGTCGCTTCATCCGTTTCAGGATCAGATCGTCCCCGTGCTGAAAGGAGAGATGCATGTAAGGCGCAAGACGCGGTTCGGGCACAGCCTCGAAGAGCGCCTCGTCGATCTCAATGGCATCGATTGAGGAAATACGGAGCTGGGGCAGGTCGGGCACGAGTTTCAGGATGCGCTGAACCAGATTGCCGAGCTCAGGCGTGCCGGGAAGGTCACCGCCCCAGCTGGTGAGGTCGACGCCGGTGAGCACGACTTCATGGTGGCCGGTCTCCACAAGGCGTTTGACCTGATCCACCACTTCGCCTGCCGGGACAGAGCGCGAGTTTCCGCGTCCATAGGGGATAATGCAGAAGGTGCAGCGGTGATCGCACCCGGTCTGGACCTGTACATAGGCGCGGGCGCGGCCCTCCATGCCATCAATCAGGTGAGCTGCGGTTTCGCGCACGCTCATAATATCGTTCACACGGACTTTCTCATGCCCGCCAAGAAGGCCCGCAGGGGCCCATGTCTCGGCCTGCATTTTCTCGTGATTGCCGATGACGCGGGTCACTTCGGGCATGTTGGCGAACATGTCCGGGTCGATCTGTGCGGCGCAGCCTGTGACGATGACGGGCGTGTCCGGGTTATCCCGTGCGGCCCGGCGGATCGTCTGGCGGGCCTGACGGACGGCTTCGCCGGTCACCGCGCACGTGTTCACGATCACCGCATCGGACAGGCCCGCCGCGCGCGCATGATTGCGCATCACTTCAGACTCGTACGTGTTGAGCCGGCAACCGAGCGTTATGACGCGCGGATCAGGAGGGGGGGCGGTGTCAGGCATGGCGTCAGAGGGCGCATATCGCCCCCTAAGCCATGCGAGACAAGGGGGCTTAGCTGCAGGTGCCGGTGCGCTTGCCTGTCACCACGCCGGTGACTTTCATGTCACCCATGCCGGGCGCATTGCCGGCAATGTCGAAAGCGCCGGAGTAACCGTTGCCATCGGAATCGGCTTCAACGGACATCGTGCCGTTCATGGCAACGCCATTCTGAGAGCAGGACATGTCGAAGGATGCGCTGTTTGAATCGGACTGGAAGTTGGAGACTGTGCAGCCTTCCTGCGCGAACTGTTCTGCTGAGAATTCGGCGTCTTCCTCGGTGACACAGTCGCTGGAGCTCATGGTCTGGCCGGGCATGTTCATGGCCTGTCCGTTCATGTCGAGCGCAACGCTGGTGGTTGTCGTTGTTTCCCACTGGCCGGGATTGATGGATGGCGTGTCGGCCATTGCGAGACCGGCGATAGCAGCGGCGGCAGTTGTCAGGATAAGTATACGCATAGGTTGGACCCCTCTTTGGTTGCTGGCAAACTTGATGGCCAAACATGGCAAGTTTTTGCTGAAAACGCGCCTCAGAGTGGCAGTTCGGTTTCCAGCTCCATCTGGACGGGGCCGGTCATCAGGACGCGGTCATCGCTCTCGCGCCACTCGATATCGAGCTCTCCGCCGTCAAGAATGAGCGTCGCGGCGCGTTCGGTCTTGTTGGCGCGGGCAGCGCAGACCAGCGCGGCGCAGGCCCCGGTGCCGCAGGCTTTGGTGAGCCCGGCTCCGCGCTCCCAGACCCGCAAACGGATGGTTTTCCGGTCGATCACCTGCGCGAAGCCGACATTCGTGCCTTCCGGAAACAGCGGGTGCCACTCGACCAGCGGGCCGATGGCCGGAATGTCATACGCGGCGACGTCGTCGACGAAGAAAACGGCGTGCGGATTACCCATGGAGACGACCGCAGGCCGGGACAGATAGGGCTTTTCCATCGGCCCGATTTTCACGTCGACGCCGCGCACATCCATTTTTTCCGATAGCGGGATGTCGGCCCAGCCCAGCAGCGGCGAACCCATGTCTACAGTGACGATATCGGTGCCTGCGCGCATGGCGCGCAGCATGTCGGCCTCGGTCTGGATCGTGACCGAATCCTTGCCGGTTTCCTGCAGCAGGAGGTGACCAACGGCGCGTGTGCCGTTGCCGCAGGCAGAGACTTCCGAACCATCGGCGTTCCAGATGCGCATGAAGGCATCCTTGGTGGCATCGCGCTCCAGCGCGAGAACCTGATCGGCCTTCAGCTCAGCCGCGATGGCGCGCACCTGTTCGGTCGTCGGCGCGAAGGGCGTCGAGCGGGCATCGAATATGGCGAAGGCGTTTCCCGCCCCGTTCATCTTCCAAACTTTCATCGATTGGCTTCTAGGCGCTCTCGGAAGAGGCGAAAAGTGAATTCGCTGTGCATGAGGAAACCCGCTTAGGCGCGTTGCAGAAATACCAGAAGGGGCCGGGGCGCTCTAGCGCGGCAGCCTTGAGGCGGCAATCCACCCGCCAACCTGCGCAATCACGGCGATAAGAAGCGCCAGTTCAATCAGGAAATAGCTGGAGAAAAAGGACAACGCCGCGACGGTGATGCAGGCCCAGTCCACCACCGGATCGCTGATCAGGCGGCCGAGCGGGCGGCGTGCGGCCATCACGTCCGGCAGGCTCACCGTGCGCCAGACCCGGCCCATATCGGGCGGCCCGAAGACGTCCTGCAGCGCGCGGGGGTCTGTAATGCCGGTCAGCTCGCAGAGATCCTGCACCGAGGCGACCTTCATTTCCACGTTCCGGCGACGCGCAGATGAGCCAATCAGGCTGACCAGTGCGGACAGGATCACCGCGAGCGCTGCGGCGGTCGCCGTCAGGCTGTCAAAAGGCGTGTAGCCGCTCATTCAGCTGTAATCGGCGATCCGGCTGAGCAGTTTGCCTCTGAACTCGAAAAAGCTGGCCCCGCGCATTTTCACGGTTTCGCCCGCGCGCACGCCATTTGGCAGATCAACGGCGGCCTTGCCTTCAAACTCGATCTCGGCGGCGGCTTTTCCGGCCCCGGCAACGATGTTGATCACGCGCTGGCGGCGATAGGAAAAGGCATTTCCGGAGAGTTCGGCGACCTGAGCCATCGCTTCCTTGCCTTCAAGCCGCACGGACTGGCCGGTATTGGAGACGTTTTCAAAGACCACATCATCGACGACGCAATCGAGCATCCCATCGATATCGCGTGCATTGTAGCAGGCGACATACTGGCTGATCACATCTTCAAGCACGACTGGTGATTCTCCCAGAAACCCATAGTCTTATTGTGGGATTGGCGGCGCTGCGGCGCAACAGGCTTTATTCTGACGCCCGGATGGCGCATAAGCGCGCCTCCAAAAGGAGACAAAGATGGCTACCCGTATCGCTGTCGTTGGTGCCACCGGAAATGTCGGTGCCGAACTGTTCAATATTCTCGACGAGCGGATGTTTCCGGCCGACGAGATTTATGCTGTCGCCTCGCGCCGCTCGGTTGGCCGCGAAGTCAGCTATGGCGAGCGAACCCTGAAATGCGAAGACCTCGAAACCTTCGATTTCTCCAAGGTCGATCTCGTCCTGATGTCTGCTGGCGGCGCGGTCTCCAAGGAGTGGTCCCCGAAGATCGCGGCGGCCGGGGCAATCGTCATCGATAACTCCTCGGCCTGGCGGATGGACCCCGATGTGCCGCTCGTGGTGCCGGAAGTGAACGCTGAAGCCGTGATGGGCTATGACAAGAAGAACATCATCGCCAATCCGAACTGTTCCACAGCGCAGCTCGTTGTGGCGCTGAAACCCCTGCACGATGCGGCCTCGATCAAGCGCGTCGTTGTCTCGACCTACCAGTCCACCTCCGGCGCGGGCAAAGCCGGCATGGATGAGCTGTGGAACCAGACCAAGGGCATCTTCGTCAATCAGGACCCTGAGCCCATGGAGTTCGCCAAGCAGATCGCGTTCAACGTGATCCCGCAAATCGGCAACTTCAACAGCGACGGCTATACCGACGAAGAAGCCAAGATGTGGAACGAGACCAAGAAAATGGTCGATCCGGCGATTGAGCTGACGGTCACCTGCGTCCGTGTGCCGGTCTTTGTCGGGCATTCCGAGGCTGTGCATGTCGAGTTCAACAATCCGATCACACCCGGTTCGGCGCGGAAAATCCTGCGCGAGAGCCCCGGCATCATGCTGATCGACAAGCCCGACGAAGATGAGTTCATCACCCCGATCGATTGCGTGGGCGACTGGGCGACCTTTATCTCGCGTGTGCGGCGCGACCCGACTGTCGAGAACGGCCTCGCCTTCTGGTGTGTGTCCGACAATCTGCGCAAGGGCGCAGCCCTGAACGCGATCCAGATCGCAGAAGAGCTGATCAATCGCGGTGTCCTGAAGCCTGAAAAGGAAGTCGAGACGGCCTAAGCGCCTGACGTCTCTTCCAATGAAAAACGCCCCGGACCGAAATCCGGGGCGTTTGTCGTTTGGGGAAGGAGGGGGCTAGGCCACCTCGAACCGGTCGAGCATCATCACCTTGTCCCATGCGGCGACGAAGTCGTGCACGAACTTCTCTTTCGCATCGTCGGTGGCGTAGACCTCAGCGATCGCACGCAGGATCGAGTTCGATCCGAAGACAAGATCGGCGCGTGATCCGGTCCACTTGCCGGAGGTGAACGTGTCGCCGGACCCCTCCCACTCGGTGTTCAGGCTGAGCAGATTGACGAAGAAGTCGTTCGTCAGCTGGCCAACGCGGCCGGTAAAGACCCCCGTTGAAGAGCCGCCGGCATTCGCCCCGAGGACTCGCAGACCACCCACAAGCACGGTCATTTCCGGGGCCGTAAGGGTCAGCAGCTGGGCCTTGTCGACCAGCAGTTCTTCACCAGCGCGGAGCTGATCATCCTGCTTGTAATTGCGGAACCCGTCAGCCTTTGGCTCGAGCGGCGCAAAGGAGTCAGCATCGGTTTGCTCATCCGTGGCATCGGTGCGGCCCGGCGTGAATGGCACGGTCACGGCGTGACCGGCATCCTTCGCCGCTTTCTCGACAGCAGCGCAGCCACCGAGCACGATGAGGTCAGCGAGGGAGACGGGCTTGCCGAAATCAGCCTTTACGCCCTCCAGAGCAGAGATCACCGTGGCCACGCCAGACGAGGTATTCACATCCCAGTCTTTCTGCGGCGCAAGGCGAATGCGGGCACCATTGGCTCCGCCGCGTCTGTCGCTGCCGCGGAAGGTTGAGGCTGACGCCCATGCCGTGTTGACGAGTTGGCCAACCGAGAGGCCCGTGGCGAGGATTTTCGCCTTCAGCTCTGCAATGTCGGCCTCATTGACCAGTTCATGATCGACGGCCGGGACGGGGTCCTGCCAGATCAGTTCTTCAGCAGGCACTTCAGGGCCAAGATAGCAGGCGCGCGGGCCCATATCGCGGTGGGTTAGTTTGAACCACGCACGAGCGAAGGCATCCGCGAGTTGATCGGGGTTCTCGTGGAAGCGCTTGGAGATCGGCGCGTAGATCGGGTCCATTTTCATCGCCATATCCGCCGTGGTCATCATCAGCGGTTCTGTGCGGGAGGGATCATGCGCCGCAGGGGCTTCAGGTGCGCCCTGACCGGCTTTCGGCGTCCACTGGTGGGCCCCGGCCGGGCTCTTCGTCAGTTCCCATTCATAGCCGAGCAGCACGTCGAAATAACCATTGTCCCACTGGGTCGGGTTTGCCGTCCATGCGCCCTCGATCCCGGAGGTGATCGTGTCACCGCCCTTGCCGGAGCCGTGGGAGTTCTTCCAGCCAAGTCCCTGCTGCTCGATCGGCGAGCCTTCCGGCTCGCTGCCGACATGGTCTTCGAGACTGGCACCGTGGGCTTTGCCGAAGGTGTGGCCACCGGCGACCAGTGCCACGGTCTCCTCATCATTCATCGCCATGCGCGCGAAGGTCGTGCGGATGTCCTGAGCCGAACCGAGCGGATCGGGCACAGCATCCGGGCCCTGCGGGTTGACGTAGATCAGCCCCATCATCACCGCGGCGAGGGGGTTGTCGAGCTTCTCAGCATCGGCATCGGCGCTTTTGATGTCTCGCGGCTTGCCGGCATAGCGGCTGTTCGGATTGTCCGAGGTTGCAAGCCATTCGGCTTCCGGGCCCCAGTAAATGTCTTCTTCGGGTTCCCAGATGTCGGCACGTCCGCCACCGAAGCCGAAAGTCTCGAAGCCCATGGATTCAAGCGCAACATTGCCGGTCAGGATGTACAGGTCGGCCCAGGACAGTTTGCGGCCATACTTCTGCTTGATCGGCCAGAGCAGCCGCCGGGCTTTGTCGAGATTGCCATTGTCAGGCCAGCTGTTCAGCGGCGCGAAGCGCTGATTGCCGGTCGAGGCCCCGCCACGTCCGTCCTGGATGCGATAGGTGCCGGCTGCGTGCCAGGCCATGCGAATGAACAGGCCGCCATAGTGGCCAAAATCGGCGGGCCACCATTCCTGTGAATCGGTCATCAGCGCGGTGAGGTCTTTCTTTACTGCGGCCAGATCAAGGCTTTTGAATTCCTCGGCATAGTCGAAGGCCTTGCCCATCGGGTCGACGCTTTCGGAGTTCTGCGAGAGAATTTTGAGGTTCAGCTGGTTCGGCCACCAATGCTGGTTTGCTGTCGTTCCGCTTGCTGACTGGCCGTGAATGACGGGGCATTTGCCGTCGCCCATATCTGATCCGTCCATGATCGCTCCTATTGGTTTGTGTGAGACGCTTTGACTTGCACAGGTTTTGTACCAGCTTTGCGCCCATAAAAGTAATAGATATTAGCCGCCATATGTATTGATTTTGCCTATGAGTGTATGCCCATGGCGCGTCAGACGTGACCGCGCTCCACGGCAGCCTTGAATGCGGCGGGATCCACGCGGTCGACGCCTTCCGCATAGTTGCGGGCGTTGAGTTCGTAGAAGATGGCATTGGCCCGGTTGGCTGCGCCATTATCCCGTGTTTTCACAAGCCGGGCGGGAGAGCCGGCAATGATCGAGTTCTCCGGAAATTCGGAGCCTTCGGTGACAATCGAATGGCCCGCGACAATGGAGTTCGCGCCGATCTTCGCGCCATCCATGATGGTCGCATTGATGCCGATCAGGCACCGGTCGCCAATCTCGCAGCCATGCAGTGTCACATGATGGGTGATCGAGCAGTCTTCTCCGACAATGGTCGGCGTGTCGAAGCCGATATGGACCATGACAAAATCCTGGATGTTCGTGCGTGCGCCGATGCGAATCTCGAACATTTCCGAACGCATGACGACATTCGGCCAGACGCTCGCCCCCGGGCCGATATGGATCTTGCCATAGAGCAGGGCGCTGTCGTGGATGAAGGCGGGGTCGTCGAGTGTGACCGAGGGACCGATATGAGCCATGCGCATGCTTTCCTGTGACCTGAACATGAAGGCTCGCGCGGCAGGCTAAGACAGGCAAGCCATGCCGCCGGGGTATTCCACCCCTCATGCGCATATTTCGGGTGGCGCTCGGACGCACGCGGCGTTAGCCCGTCAAGATGACTCCCGCGATCCGCCTTGGTTTCTTTTCAGCGCTTGGTGCCTACACAATCTGGGGGCTGCTGCCGCTTTACTTTAAGGCGCTGGGACATATCGCGCCGGAGGAAATGCTGGCGCACCGGATCCTCTGGTCTGTGCCGACGGGCATTGTCTTCATCGCGATTGCCTCAAAGTGGGCG
>JBCBTR010000018.1:0-17237 GCA_039818545.1 Pseudomonadota bacterium | reverse complement strand
CTTGCCCAATTGCGGAGAGCTTTTGGTCTACTATCTTGCGTGTTTCAAAGCTGGCTTGGTCATGACGCCGCTGAACTATCGCTACACGCCCGCGAATATCGATTATGCGCTTGGGTTCAGTGACGTGCAGATGTTGTTTTTTCATGCTGAGCGACAGGCCGATATTTCGGCCAGTCAGTTGGCGAAGCACTTGCCCAAGGGCTTGATCTCATTGGGTGTGGTTGAGGGCGCGCTGGCGATGGGTGTGCCGCCCATGCTGCTCGGCATTCCGGGCGACAATACGTATTCGAACTATCGCGAGGCCAACAAGTCGCTCTGGCGTGAGACGATCATTCCGCTGGTGCAGCGCATGACGGGAGAGCTGTCGAACTGGCTGTCCCAGCACTTTGGCGAGACGGTGGATATCCGGATCGATCTCGATGCTGTGCCCGCGCTGTCCGAAGACCGGGAACGGCTTTGGCGGCGGGTCGAGTCTGCCAGTTTCCTCACAGATGACGAGAAGCGCGAAATGCTGGGCTTTGGGCCGCGGGAGGCGCGCGCATGAGCACGGAAAGACGCATCACATCGGCTTTGATTGTCGCGGTCGTTCTGGAAACGGCAGGCGCTCTGCTGTGGGCCGGTGGCGCGGCGCAGAGACTGACCATGCTGGAAGACCGGGCCGAGATTGCGCGCCCGATTTCGGAGCGGCTGGCGCGCGTGGAGACAACGCTGACGCTGATGCAGGGCCAGCTGCGGCGGATTGAGGAGCAGGTTCAGGACGATGGGAGCGACGAGTGATGCGCGCGGCGGGGCAGGAGATTCTGATTGAGGGTTATGCGGCGCTGTTTGGCACGCTCGACAGTGGCGGGGACGTTATTCGGGCAGGGGCGTTTGCAAGATCGCTGCGCGCCCGCGCCGGGGTGCCGATGCTGCTGCAGCACCGGGGCGGGGTGAGGGCGGGCCACTGGACACGCATTGTCGAGGACGGGCGCGGGCTGTTCGTACGCGGACTGGTTGAGTCTGGCGGCGCGACACGGGCGGTCAGCGAGGGTCTGGACGGGCTGTCGATCGGGTTCCGGCCACGGCTGTGGCGACCCCGGCGGCAGGGCGGACGCGAGCTGATCGATGTGGAGCTCGTGGAGATCTCGCTCGTCAGCGAACCGATGCAGGCGCTGGCCCGACTGATGACACTCACAACACCGCGCCGGCAGGCGGCGTGACGGGCATTCTGGGAAGGAGAACCATGACCAAGGAAACCAAAATGGCGAAATCGGGAGAGGCGGCGCTCGCCGCAGAGACGATGGCCGCATTCGAAGCCTATAAAGAGGCGAATGATGCGCGGCTCGCGGATATTGAGTCCAAGGGGGCGTCTGATCCCCTGATCGATGACCGCCTCGCGCGGATCGACCAGCGGCTGGAGACGCTGAGCCTGAAGGCGGCACGACCCGCGCTTGAGGGCGGTGGGCTGGAAGAGACCTCGGCCCGAGATGAAGCCTGGGGACGCTATCTGCGCGGGGGCGATGAGAGCGGGCTGAGCCGTCTGGATACGAAATCCCTGAATGCGGGGACGGATGATCAGGGCGGCTATGTTGCGCCGCCTGAACTCGACCGGTTGATCGAGGCGCGCCTGACGGCGGCGTCTCCGATGCGTCAGATTGCGAGTGTGCGGCAGAGCTCTGCGGGCGTTTATCGCAAGCCGGTCGGTCTGGGCGCGGCGGCGGCATGGGCGGGGGAAACCGCCGCCCGGCCGGAGACGGCAACGACAGGGCTGAGCCTGCTCGAGTTCCCGGCGGGCGAACTCTACGCAATGCCAGCGGCGACGCAGACGCTGCTCGACGACTCATTCGCCGACATCGATGCGTGGCTGGCCGATGAAGTGGAGGGCGCTTTTGCGGCGCAGGAATCCGCCGCCTTTGTCTCCGGCGATGGCGCGAGCAAGCCGAAGGGCTTTCTCGACTATACGATCGTTGCTGATGCGTCGCATGCCTGGGGGCAGATCGGCTCTGTTGCCGGGGATTTCAGTGCAGTCGACGCGGCTGACCAGCTGATCGACCTGATCTACGCGCCGAAGAGCCAGTTCCGGGCCGGTGGGCGGTTTGTGATGAACCGCCGCACGGTGTCAGCCGTCCGTAAGCTGAAGGATGGCGATGGACGTTACCTCTGGCAACCCGGAAGTGGCAGCGAGGCCGCCACGGTGCTCGGTTATCCGGTGACGGAGATCGAGGACATGCCAGATATCGGCGTTGGCAATGCAGCAATTGCGTTTGGTGACTTCCGGCGCGGCTATCTCATCGTCGACCGGCAGGGCGCGCGTGTGCTGCGCGATCCGTACTCGGCCAAACCCTACGTGCTGTTCTACACGACCAAGCGTGTGGGCGGCGGCGTCCAGAACTTCGATGCGATCAAAGTGATGCAGTTCTGACGACTGAACCAGTTTGCGCCCGGCGATGTGCCGGGTGCGAACCTCTCAACCCAATTATCAAAGAAGAAGGATGTTCCCATGTTCCAGGATGTTGCCATCGCCATTGTGCGCCAGGCCGCCATGCTGACCAAACCTCAGCAGGATGAGTTTTCCACCAAGGCCGCCGAAGCGCTCGCGACGCTGATCAATTCAACTTCCACCGAGATTGACGACGCGATCGTCCGTCAGGTGGCCATTCCGATCGGCGGTCAGATCATCAACAAGCTCGAAGCGCTCATCTAAGAGCGGCGCGCCCGCGCTCTAATCCATCAAAGAAACATCATGAAAACGACGGTTGTTACACCGGCGGACGGGGAGCCTGTGTCTCTCAGTGACGCCAAGGAATATCTCCGCATTGGCCATGCCGGAGAGGACGCGCTGGTGGCTAACCTGATCGCTGGAGCGCGGGCGCGGATCGAGCGGGCGGCAGGGGTCGCAATCGTTTCGCGGACCCTGCTGACAACAACTGATTGCTGGCCTCGCGACATGGCGGCACGCGGTCTGCGCCTGCGGCCGGCCCCTGTTCAGGCGCTTGTCGCCGTGCGGACAACGGGTTCTGCGGTCACCGATATCACAAACCGTTTTCGCCTTCGCAGCGGCGTGCTGTGCCTGCGACCTTTCCACCAGCTGCCAACGGTAGATCCCGACGGGTCTATCGAGATCGAATTCGAGACGGGGTTCGGTGCTGCAGGCGCTGTCCCGGCGGACCTCATCATGGCTGTGAAGCTCACTTTTGCACACGCGTTTCAACGCCGCGAGGCGGGCGGGCGTGAAGAGGATGCTGAAGGGCTTCCGGCCGAGGTGCAGCGCTTGCTGCGCCCTTATAGGGAGGCGCGGATATGAGCGCCGATGGATTCTTGCCGACGGCCGAGCGAGAGCTTCTCTCTGCTCTGGTCGGGGCGGCCAAGACTGACCCCGACGTGCAGTCCATTTTTGGAGTGCCGGCGCGGATTTTCGAAGATGAGCCGGAGCGCGGGACCTACCCGTTCGCTTTCGTCTCCGCGCATGAAACGACGCCATCAGGAGGTGTCTCAGTGGACGGCGCGGTCCACCGCGTGACGATGGTGGTGAAGTCGCGCCATGGCGGGCGAGCGGAAGCCCGGGAGGCTCTTGGCGTGTTGCGCGCCGCGATTGAGCGGGCGGAGCTGATCCTCAGCGGGCAGCGTGTCGTGCTGGTGCTTCCTGTCTATTCCGATGTGCTGCGATCCCGAAACCTGCGGAGCTTTCGTGGACTGCTCCGCTTGCGAGTTGTCACTGAGGAGGTGCCGTCATGAGCGGGCAACGCGGGCGGGACCTGTTGATCAAAGTCTCCAATGGTGGAGCATTTGAGACGCTTGCAGGTGTGCGGGCAACGCGGATCGCGCTGTCGGCGGGCGCAATCGACGGCACCAGTGCCGAGAGCCCTGCAGCCTGGCGGGAGCTGGTCACCGGGGCCGGTGTGAAGTCTGCGCAGGTGCGGGGAAATGGCGTGTTCAAGGATGCAGCCTCCGATGCGCGTATGCGAACGATCTTCTTCGATGGCGCTATTGAGACCTGGCAACTCGTGATCCCGGGCTTCGGGACGCTGGAAGGCAAGTTCCAGATCGGCGAACTCTCATGGTCGGGCGTATATGATGGCGAAGCCGAGTTTGCCGTCAGCCTGCAAAGCGCGGGGGCGCTGACATTCGAGGCTGCGTCATGAACGGTGTACGCGGAGAGACGGCGCTGGTCATAGACGGCGTGCCAAGGCGGTTATGCCTGACACTCGGCGCGTTGGCGGAGATTGAGAGCGAGCTTGGTTGCGAGACGTTGGCTGAGCTCGACACGCGGATGCGGCAGCTCTCGGCACGCGATCTTTCAACCGTACTGAAGGCGCTGCTTCGTGGCGGCGGAGAGACGATCGAACCAGAAAATGTGGGGCCGGGCGACGCGGCCCGAGCCGTTGCGGAGGCCTTCGTGCGCGGCCTGGGAAACTGACATGCTGCCATGGGCGGATCTGTTGCGGGCGGCTCTCGCCGCAGGGCTCTCACCGGAGGTGTTCTGGCGGCTGAGCGTGCGTGAATGGCGCTGGCTCTCGGCGAGCGGAAGTGCGGCTCCCGACCGCGCTTCGCTGGAGAAAATGATGACCGACTATCCAGACAGGGAGACAGGCAATGGATGAGTTTGAAAGCGATCTGGATGCAGCCGGAGATGCTCTGGCGGCGCTGGCCGATGGTCCAGCGCGCGCGGCGGCGGACTCCATAGAGCAGGCTTTTGGGCAAGCGGGCGCGAGTATCGAAGCGGCATTGGCCGGTGCCGCTCGGACGGGTGAGCTCGACTTTCGTAACATGGCTGAGTCTATCCTTCGGGATCTTGCGCGCGTTGCGGCCGAAGCGGTGCTGACCGGGACTGCGGTGAAAGCCTCCACGGGCGGCGTCACGATGAATCTCAATCTTGGGCCGGGGGCCGATGCTGACAGCGTAATCTCCAATCGCGCGGCCATTTCGACCGCGCTGGCACAGGCGGCCTCGATCGGGGGACGCTTCCTATGAGCCTTGCGAACTTTCACGATGTGCGATTGCCCGTGTCTCTGGCGTTTGGGGCAAGCGGGGGGCCGGAGCGCCGCACCGAAGTGATCGCGCTTTCCGGGGGCAGCGAAGCGCGGAACGCGGTCTGGTCTGGGTCGCGTCGACGTTGGGATGTCGGCGGTGCTGTGCTGACGCTGGATGCACTGAACCTCGTGATCGCGTTCTTCGAGGCGCGGCGTGGCCGCCTTCATGGATTTCGGTTTCGCGACTTTACAGACGACCGGTCCGGACCACCCGAGCAGCCCGTCACGCCGACGGACCAGTTCATTGCTCAAGGCGATGGCAGCCGCACACAATTCGAGTTGGTCAAACGCTATGGAGAGGTGGAGCGGCGTATTCTGAAGCCGCTTGCCGGAACCGTTGAGATCGCGCTGGACGGCGATGCGCAATCGGGCGGCTTCTCGGTCGATCTGAATGCTGGAACGGTGACCTTCGACATCCCGCCCGCGCCGGGTCGATCCATAACGGCCGGCTTCGAATTCGATTGCGCCGTGCGGTTCGATACCGACCGTCTGGAGGCGACCCTTGAGAGTGTTCGCGCTGGTCGCATTGTCAGTATCCCGCTTGTTGAGTTGACGGGGTAGGTCATGCGCGAGTTTTCCGAAGACCTGCGCCAGCGTCTGGCATCCGGCGTGACCACAACCTGCCTGTGCTGGCGGCTGGAGCGCAGTGATGGCGAGACCGTCGGACTGACGGAGCATGACCGGCAGCTCTTTGTGAATGGCGAGGACTATCTGCCGGGCGGTGTGGGCATGGCTGGCCCTCTGTCTCAATCCAACGGGTTGAAACCCGGTCAGGCATCCGGTGCCGGCGCGCTCTCAAGTGATGCCATTACCGAGGCAGACCTCGGCGCAAGCCTCTGGGATGGCGCGCGTGTGGATGTGTTGCGGGTTGATTGGGAGAGACCCGATCTCTTCTGGACGGTATGGACGGGCCGTCTGTCAGAAATCGTCCATGGCGATCTCGGGTTTGAGGCCGGGCTCGTGTCCACGAAGGCTGATCTGGAACGCCCTGTTGGGCGGGTTTACAGCCGACACTGCGATGCCGTGCTCGGCGATGCGCTGTGCGGTGTCGATCTGCAGGCGCTTGGAGATGAAAATGCTCATTGCGACGGGCGGTGGGAGACGTGTCGCTCAGTCTTCCAGAACACGGATAATTATCGCGGTTTCCCGACTATGCCGGGCAATGACCTGCTGCTGGCCGGGCCGGCAGCGACTGGAAATACTGGCGGTGCGCGATGACGAGATCGGACATTGTGGCCGCCGCGCGCCGATGGATCGGGACGCCGTATCGTCATCAGGCGAGCATGCGCGGCGTCGGTGCGGACTGCCTCGGTCTGCTCCGGGGCGTTTGGCGTGAGCAATGCGGGGATGAACCAGAAACTGCGCCGCCTTACAGCCCGGACTGGGCAGAGATTCTAGGCGAGGAAACACTTCTGATGGCCGCCCGCCGTCATCTGGTTGAACGCGACATCGGCGGGGCAGAGGCTGGTGACGTTCTTCTCTTCCGCATGGGGGCGGGGTGCCCGGCCAAGCACTGCGCCATCCGCAGCCCGTCTGACCGCATCATCCACGCCTATTGGGGCCGCTCGGTTGTGGAGACGCGGTTATCTCCCTGGTGGCAGCGCCGGATTGCCGCCGCTTTCTCTTTCCCACATGTGGAGGACTAGACGTGGCGCAGATCGTACTTGCAGAGGCTGGCGCACGACTTGGCGCGCAGCTTCTGCCTCAGGGATTGAACCTGCTCGGAGCGCAGATCGCGGGGCAGGCCATCGGGCGGACGATCGGCTCGGTCGCGGGGGCGGCCGTGGATGGCGCGCTGTTCGGTCGGAGTGTTGAGGGACCGCGCTTGAAATCCCTGCATGTGATGGAGAGCCGGGAGGGCGCGCCGATTGCGAACGTCTATGGGCGGATGCGTGTTGGCGGGCAGGTGATCTGGGCAGCCCGGTTCAAGGAGACCCGGACAGAGCGGTCTGCGGGTGGCAAAGGTGGCCCGACGACAAGCGAGTACTCCTACACGGTGAGCTTTGCCGTCGGCATTTGCGAAGGGGAGCTGACGCGCATCGACCGGGTATGGGCCAATGGCGCGCCGCTCGCATTGTCGAACTATGCGCACCGCTTCTATCGGGGAACGGAAGATCAGGTGCCCGACGGCCTGATCGACGCCATCGAGGGCGCTGGCAACACGCCGGCCTATCGGGGGCTGGCCTATCTTGTGTTCGAGGACTTCCCGCTTGATCCGTTCGGGAACAGAATCCCGCAGCTCTCCTTTGAGGTGACACGTGTGCCGCCGAGCGCCGACGATGGCGACGGCTTGCGAACACTTGTCGAGGGGGTGAACATTATCCCTGCATCGGGCGAGTTCGTGTATGCGAGCGATATTGTCCGGACACGGCGGTTTGCCGGGATCGAGACACCGATCAACATGAACAACGCTCAAGGGATAGCAGATTTTACCGTTTCCCTTGATCAGCTTGAGAGCGACCTGCCGGGCGTTCGAACTGCCGCGTTGACGGTGGGCTGGTTTGGCGATGACTTGCGCGCGGGTGACTGCAAGGTTCGCCCCGGCGTGGAACAAAGGGACAAGTCGACCGTGCCGTGGGCGTGGAAAGTCTGCGGGACAGGCCGCGCTGGCGCGCACCTCATCTCGCGGACAGACGACGCTGCGAACTATGGCGGCACACCCGCAGATCAAGCTGTCATTCAAGGCATTCGGGCACTGGTTGCGCGGGGCATGGCGGTCACGCTGTCGCCATTCCTGTTCATGGATGTTCCACCCGGCAATGGCCTCGCCGACCCCTATGGCAAACCTGAACAGGCGGCCTTCCCATGGCGTGGCCGGATAACGACCAGCGGAGATGGCACAAGTGCGGCCGGGGATGAGGTGTCTTCGTTTCTGGGCAGCGCGGGTCCGGGGGATTTCTCGCTCGATGGCGAGCGCGTTGTCTGGACGGGAGACACTGATGATTGGGGATTTCGCCGTTTCATTCTTCATCACGCCATGCTGGCGAAGGCGGCTGGCGGCGTAGAGGCATTCCTGATCGGGTCTGAGATGGTGGCGCTGACTCGCAAGCGTGATGAGCTTGGGAATTTTCCATTCGTGGACGGACTTCGGTCGCTGGCGGCAGATGTCCGCTCCATTCTGGGCCCCGGCGTGAAGGTGTCCTATGCGGCGGACTGGACCGAATACGGGGCTCAGCAAATTGGCGGCGACGTCATGTTTCCGCTCGATGCGCTTTGGGCGGATGCGAACGTCGATTTTGTCGGGATCGACTGGTACCCACCCATGGGGGACTGGCGGACAGGCCCGGATCATCTTGATACGCTTGCTGGCTATGGCGGGCCGGACGATCCGGCCTATCTCTTTGCACAGATCGAAGGCGGCGAGGCGTTTGACTGGTATTATGCCAGCGATGCCGATCGAGCCGGACAGGTTCGCACACCGATCTCGGACACCGCGCATGGTGAGGACTGGGTTTTCAGGGCAAAGGACATAAAGGGCTGGTGGGACGCCTCGCATCATGAACGCCCCGGGGGTGTGCGGGCATTGGTGCCAACGCCCTGGACGCCCGGAATGAAACCGGTTCGCCTGAGTGAGATCGGGTTTCCGGCTGTCGATCGCGGCACGAACTCCCCGAACCTCTTCTACGACCCAAAGAGCGATGAGAGCGCGCTGCCGCCTTTCTCCACAGGTGAGCGAGATGATGTGATCCAGCGCCGGGCGCTTGAGACGGTGCTGACCCATTTCAGGGATGTGCCTTTTGTGGAGGAGGCGCTTGTCTGGTCATGGGATGGACGGCCATGGCCGGACTTTCCGGTGCGGGATGAGGTCTGGAGCGATGGAGCCAACTGGTCTTTCGGTCACTGGCTGAACGGGCGGGTCGGGTTTGCACCGTTCGGCGATGTGGTTGCGGACATTTGCCGGCGGGGCGGCGTTACAGATGTTGATGCATCAGCTCTGAGCGCAGGCATCAGCGGATTTGTGCTGGATGGGGTTCACAGTGTCCGCGGCGCGCTGGAGCCGTTGAGGATGGCGTTCGCGATTGAAGCCGTGGAGCGGGACGGGGCGCTTGTCTTTGGCCCGCTAGGGCAGACGGCAAATGCCAGCATTTCCAGGTCACAGACGGCAAACGATGGTCCACGGCGCACGCGCGGATTGCTGGACAAGTCTCCCGGACGGGTGCGGATCGCTTTTGCCGATATCGGGAATGATTACCAGACTGGCTCGACCGATGCGCGCGATGATGAGCGCGACACACGGCTCAGCGTGGATGTGTCCCTGCCGGTGGGCATGACGGCGAGCAGTGCTGCGACGGTTGCGGCGCGGCTTTTGATGGAGATCAGCGATGCTGATCGGCTGGTGGTTGAAACCGGTCTCTCCCATACTGCGCTCGAGCCCGGCGACATTGTTGAGGTCGAGGGTCAGGGCGGGCTCTGGCGGATCTCTGACATCTCGGATGGACGCAGCCGGGTGCTTGATCTTGAGAAGGTCAGCGGTGGAGCAGCGCCGCTGCGCTATGTTGAGCCCGTTCCGGCTGGACCGCCGGCCCCGGTCTTTCCGGCTCCGGAACTGATTATCATCGACGCGCCGCGACTTCCGGGGGCGGGAGATGATTTTCGTCCTCTGGTCGCTGTTTCCGCTGATCCGTGGGCGGGGGTGACCACTGTCTTTGCGGGCGAGGGACCGGCATCTTTGACAGCCCGGGTCAGCGTCCCGGCCCCGGCGTCCGTTGGGGTGCTTGTTGCCCCACTGTCGCCCGGGTTCGTTGGGCGCTGGGATGAGGGAAGTGAGCTTATCGTTGATCTTCCGGGAGACGCGCTTTCGAGTATTTCAGCAGGCGGGGCCCTGTCTGGTGGCAATGCGGCTTTTGTAGAGACGACTACGGGGTGGGAGCTGCTGACGTTCAGGACAGCTGAGCTGCAGCCAGATGGAGCTTACCGGCTGTCAGGCTTGCTGCGGGGGCTGCAGGGGAGCGATGAACCGGCGGCCGCGGGTGCGGAGGCCGGAGCCGTTTTCGTGCTGCTTACGGACGCGCTCGTGCGGGCGGATGTGTCGGAGTTTGAGCAGAGCTTGGCGCTGAATTGGCGGGCCGGCTCAGCTGGGGATGCGCAGCTCGCCACATGGGACGCGATTGCCGGCCGGCCCTGGCCGGTGGTGCATCTGAGGACGAGCCCGGTACAAGCAGAGACCCGAACACTGAGCTGGTTCAGGCGCGGGCCTGATATCCCTGATGGATGGGATCAGCCGGATCCTCTGACGGTGTCGCGATTCGAGGTTCAGGTGCTGGATGCGGATGGTTACGGGCCGGGTGCGCTTGTGGAGACCACGAGCGCTGATGTTCCTGCAACCACCATGGGCGCGAGGGTCGCTGCGATTGGGGATGATGGGCGGCGCGGCCCGTGGGTTTCAATCTCGTGGGAGAGCCTCTAACTCTGACGCTTCAAGAACAAAGCGCAGGAGCCGCACCGCGTGGCCGTCGATCCCTACAAAACTCTTGGCGTCGAAAAATCGGCAACGGAGACCGAAATCCGAAGTGCCTACCGGCGCAAGGCCAAGGCTCTGCATCCCGATCTGCATCCGGACGATGAAGCCAAGGCGGAAGAATTCAAGAGAGTGTCCGCGGCGTGGGATATTCTTGGAGACAAGGACAAGCGCGCCAAGTTTGACCGCGGTGAGATAGATGCGGACGGCAATCAGCGCGCGACCTCCCATCCGGGCGGCTTCCGGCAAAGTGGCAGCCCGTTCGGCGGTCAGCACGGCGATCCCTTCGAAGACATTCTTTCCGGCATGTTTGGTGGCGGTCGCACCCGGCGCGGCCCCGGGCCACGCAAGGGCCGCGATATTCGGTACGCGGTTGAGATCGATTTCGCAGATGCTGTGACAGGCGCGCGCCGACGGATGACCATGGCCGACGGGAAGACGCTGGATGTGGCGATTCCGGGCGGAATTGAGAGCGGTCAGACTCTGCGCCTCAAGAGTCAGGGCCAGGAGTCTCCGCATGGTGGACCACCCGGAGATGCGCTGCTGGAAGTGACCGTCCGGCCGAGCAAGGTGTGGACGCGAGATGGCAACGATCTGCGCATGGCTGCTCCGATTCCGCTTGAGACAGCCGTTCTGGGCGGCTCCGTCGAGCTGTCTACGCCGACCGGCCCGGTGACGCTGAAAGTCCCGGTCGGGTCGAACACGGGACGCGTACTGAGACTGCGGGGCAAGGGCGTGAAGAAGGGGAATCGAGCAGGTGATTTGCTGGCGCGGCTGGAGATCACGCTAACCGACCCGGATGACAGCGCCTTGAAATCTTTCCTGAAAGACCTGAAAACCTGACTGTATCTGAACGGCCTTGTTCACTGGCTATTCAGTCCTTTCTGCCTAGAGATCAGCTCATGATACGCATTGGGACCATTGCTCTGGCGCTTGCGCTGATCACTGCCGCGCCGGTTTCCGCGCAGCAAGGATGGGGCAATTCATTCACGCCCGGAGAGGCACGAGACGCCCGCCAGAATGGTGATATTGTCCCATTGCGTCGAATCTTCAGTGATCTGGAGCGCCGCTATGGCGGTTATCAGTTGGGAGCCGACCTGCGTTCGCGAAACGGAGGCGGTTCTGAGTACCGAGTGGACTGGATGACGAAGGATGGCCGCCGGATGCGGTTTTTCATCGACGCCCAGTCGGGCCGGATTATCCGGTCGAGCGGAGGCTAAATCCATGCGAATTCTTATCGTCGAAGACGAGCCCGATCTGCGCCGTCAGTTGGCGGAAGCCCTGACAAATGCCGGCTATGCCGTCGATCTTGCCGCTGATGGCGAGGACGGGCACTTTCTTGGCGACACCGAGCCCTATGACGCGGTGGTCCTCGATCTCGGCCTGCCGAAAATGGACGGTGTGTCCGTGCTCGAAC
Source organism: Pseudomonadota bacterium (assembly GCA_039818545.1). Classification (GTDB taxonomy): domain Bacteria; phylum Pseudomonadota; class Alphaproteobacteria; order Caulobacterales; family Hyphomonadaceae; genus JANQQC01. Next base: position 5,353 of record JBCBTR010000018.1, on the reverse strand, counting down.
GCTGGCGTGAGGATGGCAAGGATTTCCCTGTCATGATCCTGACGGCGCGCGATCGCTGGAGCGAGAAGGTTGCTGGCTTTGATGCCGGGGCAGACGACTACCTGACCAAGCCTTTCTATACCGAAGAGCTGCTGGCGCGACTGCGTGCGCTGTTGCGGCGTGCGGCAGGTCATTCCGCGGCTGCACTGGAAGCTGGAGCCCTGCGCGTGGACACAAGAGCGGCGCGGGCGACGGTTAATGGTGATCCGATAAAACTGACCGCGCACGAGTATCGCGTCCTGTCTTACCTGATGCATCATCAGGGACGCGTGGTGCCGCGTACAGAACTGGTTGAGCATATTTACGATCAGGATTTCGACCGCGATTCGAACACGATCGAGGTGTTTATCGGCCGTCTGCGCAAGAAGATAGGATCAGAACGGATCCAGACCGAGCGCGGCCTTGGATACCGTCTTGTTGTTCCTGCGGAAGACGCGCAGATCGTGAGCTGATAAAGCGGTCGCCGTGAGCGAGCCGACACCCCGATCCGGAATGTCTCTGGCGCGCCGCCTCCTGATAGGGGCGGCGCTCTGGAGTCTGCTTGTGCTGATCGGTGGGGCGTTCCTGTTGTCAGCCGTTTATCGTGCGCAGACTCTGCAGCTTCTCGATGAGGAACTGGATGGTACGCTTCGTACACTGACGCGGGCTGTGGATGTGTCCGAGGACGGTGAGCTCGACTATCGCGCCAATGCGCTGCCATCTGATCCACTCTACCGGACGCCGCTTTCGGGAAAGTACTGGGCTATCGTTCAGACGGACGAGGCCGGCGAGTTCATCGCCGATTTCAGGCCGCAAAGTCTCTGGGATGGTGCGGTGCCCTGGAGCCCGGCCGATGCGTCGCGGCCCTTGGCCGATCCCGGCACGATTTACCGGATGGGTGGCGAGGGCCCCAATGCGGAGCCGCTCCGCATGGCAGCGCAGGCCATCATCCTCGACCAGATCGATGAGCCGGTCCTGTTGGTCGCCGCCTCAGACAGGCGCGCTGCCGACCAGAGCGCTGGGCGGTTCACTCTTCTGCTTGTGGGCGCGATGGGGGCTTTGGCGGCTGGCGTGCTGGCCGCGATGTGGGGCGGTGTTCGGGTGGCGTTGCGGCCGCTCGCGCGTGTCGAGGCCGATATTGCTGACATCCGCGAAGGACGGGCGACGCAGCTTTCGGCCGACTATCCTTCCGAGGTCCAGCCGTTGAGTCTGGAACTCAACAAACTGCTCGATCACAACCGATCGGTCGTCCAGCGTGCGCAAACCCATGTTGGCAATCTCGCGCATGCCTTGAAGACGCCGCTGGCTGTGCTTCGAAACGAGGCCGCAGCAAATGAGACGCCGCTGGCCGGCGTTGTGCGTCGGCAGACCGAATCGATGCGGGAGAATGTGGAGCACTACCTCAAACGGGCGCAGGCTGCGGCGCGAGCGGAAGCCTTGGGTGCCCGGACAGAAACCGGACCGGTGATTGACGGCCTGGTGCGTCTCCTGAACCGCCTGTTTGCCGAGAAGGGCGTGGACGTCACGCGGGCGGATGCCCTGTCGCCCATGTTTCGCGGTGAAAAGCAGGATTTCGAGGAGATGCTCGGGAACCTCATGGACAATGCCTGCAAGTGGGCGTCCGGCCGTGTGCTCGTGACGACGACAATGGGCGATGCCGGGATGTTTCAGATTGATGTTGAGGATGATGGGCCGGGCCTGACGCCCGAAGAGCGCGAGACCGCTCTCAAACGTGGCGTACGCCTCGATGAGACAGCACCGGGCTCCGGGCTCGGCCTCGATATTGTGAACGAGTTGGCCGAGCTTTACGCTGGTCGGCTGGAGCTTTCGAGCAGCAGCCTTGGCGGACTACGCGCACGTCTGCTATTGCCGCGCGCATGACGCGCACCGATGCCCTGACTATTGTTCTTTTCGCTGCCGCCGCGATTGGTGGATACCTCTTCACGGGACGCCCGCTCATGGCTGACCAGCCCTATGCGGACCGCGTGGCAGAGATTGCCTCCAAACGCCCGGACGAGATGACTTTCCCGGAAGCGCTCGCGCGCCTCGAATCGCTGACGCTTGAACAACCCGATGCCGCCGAGCCTCATTTCTTCATCGCCGAACTCCTGAGATCTCAGGGGCGGGATGACGAGGCTGTGCGCGCTTACCAGTCAACGTTGCGCCGGGACCCCGCCTATGTGCCTGCCTATCTGGCTCTGGCTGATACGCTGGTTCGCCTTGAGGAGGGCGAGGTCACGCCTCCTGCGCAGTCGCTATATGATCGCGCCTACGCACTCGATCCCGATCAGATCCGAGCTGGATTCATGGCTGGACTGGCAGACTGGCAATCCGGGAATGCATCTGATGCCGATGCGCGCTGGGCTGCACTGGCGGAGGGAGTCGAGGGGCCTCGCGCCGAAATGCTGGCGGCATGGGTCTCGGCTGCCAAAGGCGAAGAATAGGCCGCACTCCACAATGGCCGATAATCAGCCTATATCGCCCCTATGAGAGCGCGAACGAGACGACTTTGGATGGTAAGTGCGGCAGCGGTGCTGATCGTCGCGGCGGCATTGCTCGCGATCTTCGCCCTGCGGCTGAATGCAGACCTCTTCTATACGCCTGAAAAGCTGGCTGAACGTGGCGGGCCTGAACTTGGCTTGCGCGGAAAAGTCGGCGGGTTTGTCGAGCCTGGATCGATCACCTTCGGTGAAGGTGCGGAGATGACCTTCCGAGTGATTGATGACAGCCCGCACGTGATCGTTGTGCGATATGTAGGGGTGACACCCGACCTGTTTCGCGAGGGTTCCGGCGTTGTGGCGACGGGCATATTTGACGATGCCGGTGTCTTCGATGCGTCGAACCTTCTGGCCAAACATGACGAGAACTACGTCCCGCGAGAACTGAAAGGCATCGAGGGTCCTGCCTCGTGATCGAACTCGGTCATTTTGCGACATTTCTGGCATTGGGCGCGGCACTCGCGCAGGGCTGGTTTGGTCTCAGGGGGCAGCGTGATCTGGCCGGCCTGATGGCCATTTCGTCCTGCACCGCGATGGCGATCGGGTTTGGGACGATCATCATTGCCTTCGCGAGGTCAGACTTTTCGGTCGCGCTCGTTGCCAACCATTCCCACACGCTGAAGCCGTTTCTCTACAAGATCGCCGGGACGTGGGGGAACCATGAAGGATCCATGGCCCTATGGTGCCTTGTCACCACGGCTTTCGGGGCTGCCGGAGCGTGGCTGATGCGGACAGACCGGCCGGTCTTTGAAGCCCGCGCGCTTGGCGTGCAGGGCCTGATTGGTGTTGGCGCGCTGGTTTATCTCCTTTTCGCATCCAGCCCGTTTACGCGGCTCGATGACGCCCCGCTGCAGGGCGCAAGCCTTAACCCACTCCTGCAGGATCCGGCGCTCGCGATCCACCCGCCGCTGCTTTATCTTGGGTATGTCGGATACTCGTTCGTGTTTGCGCTGGCGGCTGCCGGGCTGATTGAAGGCCGCATTGACCGGACGTGGGCCAAGGTCGCCCGGGGATGGGCGATGGCCGCGTTCGTGCCACTCACGATCGGCATTATGCTCGGCTCATACTGGGCCTATTACGAGCTCGGATGGGGCGGCTGGTGGTTCTGGGACCCGGTGGAGAATGCGAGCTTCATGCCCTGGCTGATCGGCGCAGCATTGCTGCATTCGGTCGTCGTCACGGAGAAGCGCGGAAGTTTTGCGGCGTGGACGGCATTGCTCGCTGTGCTCGCCTTCTGCTTCTCGATTCTCGGCGCGTTTCTTGTGCGCTCCGGTATCCTGACATCGGTCCACGCCTTTGCCGTCGATCCGCTGCGCGGATCGTTCCTGCTTGCCGGATTGTGCATCTATGGCGGTGCAGCACTGGCGCTGTTTGCGTGGCGGGCTCCGTCGATCACTGGCGGACCGGCATGGGCACTGAAAAGCCGGGAAGGCGCGCTGATGGCGAACAATATCGTCGTCATTGTCGCGACCCTGACAGTCCTGCTGGGAACGTTGTTTCCGCTGATGGCCGAGGCCGCCGGCTGGCAAATGTCTGTTGGCGAGCCGTACTTCAATCTGACGTTTGCGCCGATCATGACGCTCGCGCTGATCCTGCTGCCAGTCGTTCAGGCTTGGTCCTGGGGGCAAGCGGAAGGACGTGGCTGGGTTCGCTGGGCGGCGGCTTTTGTGGGTTTGATGGCAGTGATTGGCGTTCTTGGTTTTGGCGTCTGGGACATGCGTACCGGCGCGGTCCTCGGCATTGGCGTCGGTCTGTGGCTTATCGCAGGGGCCGGGATAGAGCTGTGGCGTCGGGCGAAGACGCCGGGCCGCCTGTTTCAGCTTCCCTTGCGTGTCTGGGGCATGAGCCTCGCGCATGCGGGCATTGGCGTGTTCATGTTCGGAGCCGTCATCGAAACAACCGAGCGGTTTGAACGCACGCTTGCCCTGTCGACGGGTGAGAGTGCGCAAGTGGCCGGTTGGACCTTGACGCTCAACAATGTCCGCAGCGTTGAGGGGCCGAACTGGTATGCCGATGAAGCGGCGCTCTTTGCCACTAAGGATGGCGAGGAGACGGTCCTGTCTCCGCAGAAGCGCTTTTATCCGGCAGCCCAGATGCCCACGACAGAAACGGCGATCCACAAGACGGCAAGCGGTGATCTCTACGCCGCTCTCGGCGATTTCAGGCGCACCGAGTCAGGGCAGGTCTGGACGTTCCGGGTTTACTTCAACCCCTTGATCGATCTGATCTATATCGGCGTGATCCTGATCTCGCTCGGCGCGGCCATGACGATGATTCCGAGACGGAGAAGCGCATGACACTTGCAGGCTCTGCAATCGTGCTGGCGCTTCTCACCTCTGCGCCGCTCAGTGATCCGGAGGCCGAGGCGCGCGCGCAGGACCTCATGCGGGAAATACGCTGCGTTGCCTGCGAGAACGAGCCGGTGTCCCAGTCGGCCGCGCCGATCGCGGAGGACATGCGCGCGCGCATCCGCGAAATGGTGGCGGAAGGGTCGACGAATGGTGAGGTCCGCGACTGGTTCGAAGCGCGCTATGGAGCCCATGCGCTGTTCCGCCCGCCCGCAAGAGGCTTTGGCGGGACGTTGCTCTGGTTGCTGCCGTTTGCCTTTCTGGCCGTTGGCGGTGTTGTGGCGATGTTTGTTCGCGGGCGTCGGAATGCGCGCGAAATCACGCCGGTTGCTGCCGATCACGATGCGGGCACTCAACCGTGATTTAGATTCCGTCGCGATGTGCCCATCTCGATGGCGATAGCCGAACAGGGGGTCAGCATGGCTCAGCAGAAGATCGAATTTGAAGGTGCAGACGGACAGACGCTGGCGGCGCGCCTCGATACGCCGG
>JBCBTR010000017.1:0-17289 GCA_039818545.1 Pseudomonadota bacterium | reverse complement strand
GGTGAAATGACGGTGCAGGGGCGCGGGGCTAGTTCCAGCGCAAGGAAAAGCCCGGCGAGCCCCGCGCCGACAATCAGGACATCATGGTCTTGCGGGACCGCGCCCGCGTGATGGAAGCTGTTTAACTGGGTCATGGGCAGATCAGGATATGCCCTCGGCCATACGCCGGAATTCAGCGGCATGCGAGCCATGAGAGAGCAGGGCCCCGATCATCCGCGTGTCGCTCTTGATGGTAAGAATGAAATTGTCCGGCCAGTAGCCCGCCGTTGCGGGGCCTTCCAGAAACTCTTCAATCGTCGAGTTGATGATGAGCTGTCCGCCCGAGCGTTTCGCAGTGCAGGACTGACGCACGACATAAGTGACATCAGTACAGGCCTGCCGTGCTGTCAGCTCGCAGGCGTGGAGATCTGGCGAGGTGCCGGGGGTCAGATGGACAATGCCGGTGAACTCGCAATTGTCGTAAGTGTTCGCGACGAAAGACCATGAGCCGACAACGGAGACATCATCCGGAGACACATCGGCATGAGCGGCCGCGCCTGAGACCATGAGAGCCAGAGAGAGCGCGACGGCCTTCACGAGACCGCTTCTGGCATGCGGCGGAACTCGACCGGGGCATTCACGGCAGAGACGAGTGAGCCATACATTCGTTCCGCACTCTGAATGGTAAGCGCGAAATTGTCCGGAATGTATGAGTAGCCGGGCGCATCGGTGTCGAACTTGGACTCCAGCATCTGCTCGATTTTGGAGCGGACCGAGACCTGATTGCCGAACCGGCGCGCTTCGCAGGACTGGACCACAACGGACCGACCCCACAGAGAGCAGACCTCAACCGCTGTGAGTTCGCAGTCATAGACGCCTTCTTCGTCATTGTGCGTCAGGCGCATGGTGCCCGTCATGCCGCACGTTCCATTCCGATAAGGCTTGGTCTGGAAGGTCCAGGATCCGAGGACATCATTCGGATCCTTGTCGGCGTAGGAGACGGGCGTGGTGACGAGCATTGCGAGGCCCACAAGCAAGGGTTTCAGCCGTGACGGCATCTCCTGAACCTCCGATAGTCCCAAACGCTGACGAGCTTACGCGACGGTTAGCCCGTTTCAAGGCACCAAGGTGCCTCTATACGTATTCTACATCCAGTGGCGTGCGGCCGACTTCAAAGTCGAGCGGCGTTTCCATTTTCGGAAGCGCCATCATGGCATCAAGCGCGGCCTTGGCACGAAGGCGAACGTCTTCTTCGATTTCGACTTCATGTTTCATGTCCGTGAGACAGTCATAAATGTTCTCAAGCGTGATGCGCTTCATGTGCGGGCAGAGATTGCAAGGGCGCACGAAATTCACGCCGGGGTTCTCCGCCGCGACATTGTCCGACATCGAACACTCGGTGAGGAGAACAACCTTGTTCGGGCTCTTATCCTTTACATAGTTGGCGAGCGCCGCCGTCGAGCCGGCATAGTCGGCTGCTTCGAGAACGTCCGGCGGACATTCCGGGTGAGCAAGGATAACGACGCCCGGATGCGCATCGCGCAGCTGAGACACGTCATCAGCGTTGAAGAGCTCATGCACTTCGCAAGCGCCCGGCCACGTCATGATGCGGATATCGGTCATCGCGGCTACGTTCTTTGCCAGATACTGGTCCGGCACGAGGATCACCGTATCGGTGTTCCATTCTTTCGCGACAGCTTCGACGACCTGAACTGCATTCGAGCTGGTGCACGTGATATCGCACTCGGCTTTCACGTCGGCGGTCGTGTTCACATAGGTGACGACCGGATAGTTGGGGTATTTTTCCTTGATCAGGCGCACATCGGCACCCGTGATCGAGGCGGCGAGCGAACAGCCTGCGCGGGTATCCGGGATCAGTACCGTTTTCTCCGGCGCAAGGATTTTCGACGTCTCGGCCATGAAGTGCACGCCGGCCTGAACGATCACGTCCTCATCCACATTTGCCGCTTCCCGCGCGAGTTGCAGCGAGTCGCCCCGGAAATCGCCAACAAGGCGGAAGATGTCCGGCGTCATGTAATTGTGCGCGAGAATGACCGCGTTCTTCTCTTTCTTCAGCCGGTTAATGGCCGCCACGAGCGGCGCGACAGCGGGCCATTCCATTGGCGTGATGAAATCGTCGACCAGTTCATAAAGATGGTCCGTTTCGGCACGAACGGCATCGTCATAGACAAGTCCGCGCGCCTCGGCAGCGCTTTGTGCGCGCTGGGGTGTCGGTGTTGGGCATCCCGGGCCCGCATCAATCAATCTCGCCATGATTTCCTCCGTCACAACACCCGAAACGGGCTTTTGCTCAATCTGAGCATTATATGGGCGCGCATTGGCGCAGTTTCAAGTTTCGGCGCCCGATTGTCCGGAGATCGCCTGTTACAAAAGGCGCATCCACTTATGCGCATTTTGAGCAAAAGCCCCAATAGCGCGTCAGAACCGCATCGGCAAGATGAATCTTGTTATGCGGAATGCGATGCCGCCACTGGCGTCGCGTTACTCTGTCGTCTCTTCGGCTTCCAGTATCACCGCCATTTCGCCATTGGTTGGCTCCGCCGCTGTTTTCGAAGGGGCGACGTCGCCAACTTCGATACGAATGGCGTGACTGCGAGCCATCGGGAAAAGGTCCGCTTCCTCAACTGTTGCAACGATGTTGAGGTAGTGAACGCCCTCGGATTTAGGTTCAAAGCTGACGCGCCAGACATGCTCGGCTGTTCCGGCCATGGATGCTGTCATTGAGGCTGTGGGTCCGAACACAATGAGGCTGTCATCGCCGCTCGCGGTGAGGGAGAGTGTGCCATCGCTGTAATCGTCGCGAACGGTAATCTCGACGGTTGTGAGCTGATCGACTTCCGGCTTGGCCTCGAAAGCGTGTTTGAAACTGACCGCCGCTCCTGGCTTGCGTGTACGCGGATACTCGGGGAGCTTAACCTTTGAGGTCGAGGTGGCGGCGGGTGCTGCTGCCGGCTCCTGCTCAACGCGGTCCGCTGTGCAGGCCACAAGGGCGAACGCAGCACCAAGACATGCAAGTTGACCAAGTCTTTTTGTCTGACAGGGCATGGCAGCCTCCATTGATCAGTTCACCGCGAAGTTGAAGCAGGCGTCTGTGCCAGTGCCTTCAACGACGTTGAATTCGTATGCATCAACCAGATACTCGCCTGCGCTCAGTGTGCGTGTGAGCGTCTCGGAGTTGTCTACGCCGGATCCGGCAGTGGCGATGAAGCCACCGTTACGAAACACCCTGAAATCCGGGTCGGTGGAAGGCGCTCCACTGGTGCGCGTCATGGACATTGTAACAGTTGCGGGTGCCGGGAGCGAGAAGCGAACAAGGTTTCTGTTTCCGTGCTTGTTGGTGTCGCCCTCATCATCAAGGGAGCAGATCTCCAATGGGGGACCGCCAACCGTTACCGTCTTCAGGACGGGCAGGGTGGTTGGGATGCCTCCATCATTTGTTTCGCCAGCGCCTTGCGGGCCCGTTCCCGAAATGGATTGCGCCGCCACGAGCGCAGTAATGTCTGAGTCTGGAACCGTGGTCTGGCGACGCAACTCATCGATGAACAGGAAGATGGTCGTGGCTTCAGGGCTGTTTCGATAGTCACTGCTGATCAGCACATCGTACATCGGCCCGAACCCGGTCGAGATTACATCAACGCCATCATCGATGGGATCGGCGATGTCGTAGAGGATCGAAATAATCGAGCGTTCGTTGAACCAGCCCGCGGGCGTCACGCTATTGCGTTCCGTGCTGAAAGCAAAACCACTGTTCTGGCTCGTCCCCAGCGTATCCCGGTAGATCGGGTTCTGAAGCAGGATCCCCGCGACCGCGCTGCCAAAGCCTTCGCCAAACGCTACACGTGGGTCCAGCCGATCGGTGATCGAGTGTGGGCCGCCAATGGAGTCAGACCGCGAGAGCCTGTCTTCCAGAAAGTGGCCGAACTCATGAACGATGACATGCTCATCGTATTCCTCAGTATCGTTGTTTTCCGAGCCGAGGAGGGCGATCGTCGAGATTCCGTCAAACCTGGTATAGAAAGATGAGCCAAGATCGCCGTCGTCCACATTCCCATCTGCAGAGTTGTTTTGCGGGCTCCAATAGACCTGCAGTTCTGGGAACACGACGTCGGGATCCACGTTCGCAACGCCTGTCACCGCGATGTAAATTGAATCCAGAATGGCGAAGGGTGCGGCTGCGCGCGTTTCAGTATAGGAACTGCCCCCCCAACCGGACGGTGCATTCAGATTACGAACTGAATTCGCCGTGCCGGAAGATGAGAGGGCACCGGACAGGATGTAGAGCGCATCGTCGCTCGTATTATCGACCACCCGCACGTCCCATTGCGCGCCGCTGGTCTGCTGCATCTGTGCCCGCGCTCGGACTCGAACATCGGTGTTGACCGGAACGCTGAGGGAGTAGTCGCCGGATGAATTGGTTGTGGTGGTCGCCAGCGCCGTACCGCTGGAACTCGCCGCTTCAACAATCACGCCACGGGCCGGCTCAGCGGTTATGCCATCGTAGTTGAGCCCGACGGCGCTTGCATTGTGCGGGACGTGATCGAACGTGATCTTACCGCTTATGCTGACATTTCCGGATGTTACTTGCGGGGGCGGCGACGCTGGTGCCCCTGCTGGACTGGCGGACGATCCGCCACCTCCGCTACAGGCCACCAGTCCGCTGATCGCCATGGCGAAGGCCATCGCTGTGCTTGCAGAATACTGTTTCACAACGGTCTCCGGGCTGCTGTGAGGTTCGATTACCTTTATCGTTCAAGCCTCTGAACCGAGTCCTAACGAGGCCTGAAGCGCCTATCGCCCACATTAACCAGACCAGCGAGTGAATTCCCGGACAGGCTAATAGCCGTCAGCGGCTCCGTCCTTGCGCATTTCGGTGGCCGCGATCCACGCGCCGGACTCAAAGTCGCGCATGATCGCCTGATAGCCGCCGCCATTGGCGTTGCAGCATTCGATAGTGTGTCCGCGTGCCTCAAGCTCGGCGCGCGCTGCTGGTGGAATGCCGCTCTCGAGATGCACCACGCCCATATCATCCTCGCAGATATCGCCATTGAGATCGTCGGTTGGCTCGCAGCCGCCGCGATGTTCCCAGCGCGCGGCGTCGCCAGCTTCCTGAAGGCCCATGTCATAGTCGATAAGGTTCAGGATGATCTGCACGTGCCCCTGAGGCTGCATGCCGCCGCCCATCAGACCGAATGACAGCCAGGGAAGGTGCGGGCAGGCCCGATCAATCGGCTCGGCGCGCACTTCGCACGCTGGTGTGTCCCGCTTGAAGGCGAAAGCGGGAATGATTGTGTGGAAGGGGCGCTTGCCCGGCTCGAAGACGTTGGGGTGCTCGGGGTCCAGCGAGAAGAGCTGTCCACGATCCTGAAACATGAAGCCAAGTTTGTCGGCGACGAGGCCAGACCCCATCCCACGATAGTTCGATTGGATAAGAGACACCATCATACCGTTTTCGTCGGCGACGCTCAGATAGGTCGTGTCGCCATCTTCGAGCTTGGCATCCGCGTCGGCAAAACCGGGGGCAGGCGGAGCCATAGCTCTGTTGAGGTCGATGTTCTCGGCGCGGCTTTGATTGTAGCCGTCGCGGATGAACACCGAGGGATCAATGCCGGAGAAAGCAGGGTCGGCATAACCGGCGGCCCGGTCCGCGAAGGCCAGACGTTTGGCCTCGACCTGCGCCATCAGGCTGTCCGGGCTCGCAAAGCCCATCTCACGCATATCGAAACCTTCCAGCATTTGCAGCATCTGGAGTGCGGCGACGCCCTGCGTGCCGGGCGGCAGCTGACAGACCTTGGAGTCGCGGTACTCCACGCAAAGCGGGTCAACCCATTCGCCTTTATGGGCGGCGAAATCCTCATAGGTCAGATAGCCGTCGATTCGTTCGAAGTAAGCGCCCATCGTGTAGGCGATAGAGCCCTTGTAGAACGCGTCCCGGCCGTCGATGGCGATCTTGGTCAGCGTGTTGGCGAGGTCTGGATTTTTGAACAGTGAGCCCTCGCGGGGTGCCGGCGAGAAAAAGGTTGCTCGGGCATTGTCGAACTCTTCGAGCATGCCGGACGCGGAAGCCTCGGCAAGGCGCGTTTCATTACGGCCCCAATAGTAGGCGATGACCTCGGGGATCGGCGCGCCGTCATTCGCGTAGCTGATCGTCGGGCTCAGAACCTCAGAGATGTCCAGCTTGCCGAACTTGTCATGTAGCGCGAACCAGCCGTCCACAGTACCGGGGACACTGACGGGGGCTGCGCCGAAGGGCGGGATTTCCTCGCCGTCCATGAACTCATCGGCCTTGGCCTGCATGTCTTCCAGCGTCGCATTCATGGGGGACCGGCCTGAGCCATCATAGCCATAAAGCGTCTGCGTCTCCGGATCCCAAACCATCGCGAAGATGTCACCGCCAATGCCGTTTCCGGTTGGTTCGACCAGCCCCAGCATCGCGTTGGCCGCGATTGCGGCGTCCACTGCGCTGCCGCCCGCTTTCATAATGTCCAGAGCGGTCTGTGTGGCGAGCGGGTGCGCGGTCGCTGCGGCAGCGCGGGGCGCAACGACCGAAGACCGTGTTCCGATTGTGCGGCCGGATGGCATGCGGTCGCCGGGGCCGGGCAGGGTTGTCGTATCGACGGACTGTTCAAGCATTGTCTCCGGGCTTGACACCTCCGCGTGTTCTTCTGTGACGGCGCAGGCAGACAGCATCGTTGCGGCCATGGCCGCAGCACCGAGAAAGACACGTTTCATGGAGTTACCCCGTTCAAATCATCTGGTTGGTAGATAGCGCGCCGCCAGTTTATCGGACAGGCGTTTTCCTTCAGCGGCATAAACGGCCTCGGCATCGCGCGCCGCTGCGTCGCAACTGCTTCGCAACTGGCTTTCGCGCTGAAAAGCATCGTTAAAGGCCCCCGTCATGGATTGGCGCAGGCTGCCGCGTTCGGGCGCTTCCATGTTCAGGAACTCCACCATCATATCGCGCCACGACTGATCGTCTCGCCCGTTGCAGGTCACACGTATTGCATGCACACGCCCCAGCGTGGAGGAGAGGCTGACGGCATCGCGCATGAAATCCTGAGTTCTTGGCGGCAGGCTTTCCTGTGCGGTGCTGGACGTCGCAAAGACGAGCGCGCTACAGATCAGGCCATGAAAGACATTCTTCTTCATGCGGCGACTTTCGCCCGCATCGCCGAGCGGCTCAAGGCGTTTGAGCAACAGGTTCGACCCCTCACCATGGATGATGAGGGGGCTTTCAAAGCCGAATGGGGGGTGCCGCTTGAAGGCGAGCCTCAGCCCGTCGCGGCATTTGGCACCACAGATGTTTGGTTTGGCCCGCAGGCACCTGCCTTCATGACGGCCGTTCTGAAGACGCCGGAACTCCAATGGTTTCAGTCTTCTGCCGCTGGCGTCGAACATCCGGCCCTTGTCATGATCGGCCAGAAGGCCGGCCTCTACACGACAAGCCACGCCCAGTCTGAGGCGATGGCTGAGTGGGCGCTGTGGGCGGCGATGGATTTCTTTCGTGGTGGGCCGAAAAGGCGCGCCGACAAAGCGGCTGCCAACTGGGAAATCCAGATAAGCCGCGAAATACACGGGTCGCACTGGCTGATTTACGGCTTTGGTGCGATCGGAAAGGCGGTTGCCTGGCGCGTGCAGGCCCTTGGCGGTAAAGTGACGGGCGTGCGTCGGTCGGGCGGAGCATCGGATGTTGCCGACGCCATCGTCACACCTGACGCCATGAGCGAGGCGCTCCGGACCGCTGACGTCGTTCTGCTGTGCGCCCCGCACACGCCAGAGACTGAAGGTATGGCGGATGCGGCCTTCTTTGCAGCGATGCGCGACGATGCGCTGTTTCTCAATCTGGGTCGCGGCGCGCTTGTGGTGGAACCCGACCTGATCGCCGGGCTTGATGCCCGGCGGCCGTCATTCGCACAGCTCGATGTTGTCTCCGAAGAGCCGCTGCCAGCTGACAATCCGCTCTGGTCCCACCCGAACGTAATGATCACGCCGCATGACTCTGCTGCTACGCTGGAGACTCGGCATCGTCAGGATCAGGTCTTCCTCGACAATCTGGAAAGATGGTTGAAGGGCGGGCCCCTCGAAAACCTGATTGCCAAATCCGAGTTCGAAACCGCCTAAGCTTCGGACCGCATATCGGCGATAAAGGCCTCTGCCTCGGCGATCGACTGTTCCATCTCGGCGATCAGGGTCGCGACATCGGACTCGATGGTCTCGCTTTCCGGGCCAAGCGCGGCAATCGCGCGGGCATTCAGATTATGTTTCAGGAACAGGACGCGGTCTTTGAACACGCTGAGCACAGGGTCCATGGAGGCTGAGGCGTCATCCATCTTACGGGCGAGCGTCACATAGCGCGCTTCGGTGGTGTTGAGCTGGTCCTCGGAAATCCGGCGAAGGCCCGGGTCGCTGTACTCGTCCAGTTCAATCCGCCATTCGCGGAACAGGTCCCGGGCGACGCCCTTCATGTCCTCGATCCGCTCGCGCACTTCCAATGCCTGATTTTCAGCTGTGTAGTAGCGTCTGTTGAGGCGGTCATACGCCTTCTCCATGTCGCCGCCCTCGACGTTCACGACATTGCGAAAAGCATCCAGCGCCGAGCTGAAATCCTCTTTCGCGTCGGCTTGAGCCTTGGAGGCGTCCTCGACGCGGTCAACGAGAATATCCCGCTTTTCGATTCCGAAGCGCTCCAGCGTTCCGTAATAGGCAGATGACGCGGTTGAGCAGCCGGCTGCGCCAAGCGTTGCGGTCAGGGCGACCGCAGCCGCCATCGTTTTCATTGCCGTGATCGGGCGTCTGGACATTGGTTTGTTCCCCTCGACTAGTTCACGCGAGAGGCGAGTTCTGCCTCGTGTTGGGCGGCGCGTCCAGAGCCTCAGCCCTTGAGCAGCTGATCGGCGAGGGGGTCTTCGCCTGATGCGGCCAACGCGCTCAGATGGTCTGCGAGCGCACCGCGTACCTGACGCTTCACCATCGCAAAGCCGGGTTGGCTGGCCATGGTCTCGGCGATCTCGGCAGCGCGGGCGAGCAATTCATCGCGGGGGACGGCGCGATCGAATGTGCCCGCCATCAGCATCTCATCGATGCCGACCACTTCGCTGGTCAGCGTCAGGCGGCGCAGGAACGATGCGGGCAGTTCATAGCGAATAATCTCTGCTGGACCGGCCGGGAAGGGGATGCCCGCTTTGGCTTCCGTGAGGCCATATTTCGCTGTCTCCCGCTGGGTTGCGAGCCGGTAGTCTCCGCAAAGAGCGAGCACGAAGCCTCCGCCAAGCGCATGACCGTCAACCGCCGTGAGGAGCGGGCCACTATGGTTCAGGAGGCACGCGGTCATGCGCGTGATCGCCCGCACCATCTCGGCCTTCTCGGCTGGTGCGTATCCGGCAAAGGCCTTGGTATCCACGCCCGCCGAGAAGATGCCGCCCGCGCCTGTCAGGATGATCGGTCGACCGGGCTCAATGCCCTGAACAGCCGATATCAGTTCTTGAACGGTCTCGATATCGAAAGCATTCGCAGGCGGACGGTCCAGCACGATCTCGGCGCAGGCCCCTCGATCGCGAACTGAAACCCCCATGTCAGGCGTTGACGGAGGTCCGGAGCCGGTTGAGCCCCTCGATCGCGGCGTCAGCCTCTCGCACCAGATTATCGACAATGTCCTTTACAGGCAGAATGTCTTTCACGCCGCCGGCGGACTGGCCCATGGCAAAGCAGGACTTGTCTGCGTTCAGTCGGGCTTCATCGACGACACCGCCAATTCCACCGATCACATCAACCTGCACAGAATGGATGGCCTGCATCGGGAAGGGCTGGATGTCTTCGGGCCGGCGCTCCCAGTCGTTGATGTAGTCATTGGTGCGGCAGCGCATCGGCTTGCCCGAATAGCACCGTGTCCGCGTCGTATCGATGTCGGTCGTCTCGACAATCGTGTCCTTGTAAAGCTGGGCGGCGTGCGCCTCTTCGGAGGCGATAAAGCGCGTGCCCATCCAGACGCCGACTGCGCCAAGCGCCATCGTTGCGGCAATCCCGCGTCCGTCATAAATCCCGCCTGCGGCGATGACCGGAATGTCCACTGCTTCGACGGCTTGAGCGACCAGCGGCAATGTGCCGACGAGGCCGGTATGACCGCCGCCTTCGCCGCCTTGAAGGATCACGGCATCGCAACCGGCCTGTTCAGCTTTCACGGCATGTTTCACCGCGCCGCCGACGACCATGACTTTGACGCCTGCATCTTTCAGCTTTTTCATGATGGGAAGCGGAACACCCAGCCCGGCAACGAAACTGTCCGCGCCATTCGCAATGATCACATCAACCGAGGCTTCGAGGCTTGCCGGGTCAGCCGCCAGCAGGTCCACGCCGAACGGCCGGTCGGTGAGTTCGCGCACGCGCTTCATCTGGCCTTCGATGAAATCGGGGGAGGTTCCGGCCATTCCGAGGACCCCGTAACCACCGGCCTCGCACATCGCTGCTGCGAGTTCAGCATAGGAAACCCCGCCCATGCCCGCCAACATAATGGGGTGTTTGATATCAAGCATGTCACAGAGGGGAGTATGGAGCGCCATTGCTGGGTCCTTTCATGTTTGATTAACTATATGTATAGGTTAGCCGGCGTCCGTAACGGCAAGGCAAGGCCTCGTCGAAACGGAAGCATTAACTCGAGCACAGGTCACAATGGCGCCGTGTTTGAATAGTTGAATCCAGTATGACCCTCGCAAAAGAGGGCATGGGGCTGATGGAGGCGAAGGCAATGACGAAATACGTCGCGTCGATCGCGGGGATAACACTACTGGCCGTCATGGCGGCCTGCGCTGATGGAGCAATGACGCTGGCGGCGCATTCCGATGCAGAGGAAACAGTTTCGCTTGATGAGGCTGTTGTTGAAGCAGAAATGGATGCGAGCGGCACACCGCTGCCCGGCTTCGATGACCGACAGATCGGTTTCGATGATGCTGCCAATGATATTGTAGATCTCGATTGGGCGTCGGACAGCGGCTAAGCCTGCAACACGGCGACTGCGTATCACCAGAGGACACAGGCCGACTTTTTTCCTAGAACACACGCGTTCATTGCGATTCGGCTAAACCGGATCGCTCGGACTCCAACTAGAAGGGGAATTCTTATGAGAACACTTTTTATTGCTGGCGTATCCGCGCTCGCTCTTGCCGCTTGCGGCGGGGCAGGAGAGTCAGCTGACGAGTCCACCACCGTACTCGATGATGCAGCAGCTGCTGCAGAAGAAGCTGCGGACGCAACCGCTGAAGCAGCAGGCGATGCCGCTGATGCCATTGGCGATGCAGCTGATGCGACAGTTGACGCCGCTGGTGACGCTGTTGATGCGGCCGGCGACGCCATGGATGACGCGGGCGACGCCATCTCCGATGCGATGTCAGATGGCGAAGACGCCGCCTCCGATGCCGCTGATGAGGTCGAAGAGGCCGCCGAAGAAGTAGAAGAAGAAGTAGACGCTCAATAGGCGTCGTTTCAACCGAACAGAACGGCCGCTCCGGATGGGGCGGCCGTTTTGCTTCCCGGATCAGAAGATCGAGTACGCCCCGTCAATCACGAACGTATCGCCGGAGTGATAGGAAGATGCGTCCGAGGAAAGATAGACCGCCACGCCGCCAAAGTCGGCAGGCTCGCCCCAGCGCCGGATAGGGACGCGAGAGATCACCTTCTCCTCAAAGACCGGCGTATCCTGCGCCGCCTGTGTCATGTCGGTGGCGATCCAGCCCGGCAGGATCGCATTGGCCCGGACGCCATGGCGCGCATTCTCGACGGCAATGCCTTTCAGCATGGAAATCAGCCCGCCTTTGGTCGCGGCATAGGCCTGATTGCGGGCGGCCCCTTCGATCGCGGCAAGCGAGGCGACGCCAACGACCGAGCCACCCGGGTCACCTTTTTTAGCGCGTGTGACGATCGACTTCACGGACTCTCTTAAGGTCCAGAATGCGCCATCCAGATTGACCGCCATGTTCTTGCGCCAGGTCTCGGTGTCCATGTCCACGAAAGAGGGCGCGCCAAAGCCGACACCGGCATTGGCGATGCAGCTGTCGATCCGGCCGTTCCAGGCTTCTGTATCAGCCATGGCCTCGACGACCGCGCTTTCGTCAGCCACATCCACCGACCACGCCTTGGCATTTCCGGACCCCAGCTTGGAGAGCGCCTCGACGGCGTCCTTGTTGGCTGCATCCTTGCGTCCCCAGACGGCGACGTTGGCGTTCGAGGCGGCAAGCGCCTCCGCCATCCCGAAGCCGATGCCGCGATTGCCGCCCGTCACCAGCACGGTTTTTCCTGTCAGGTCGAAT
Source organism: Pseudomonadota bacterium (assembly GCA_039818545.1). Taxonomy (GTDB): domain Bacteria; phylum Pseudomonadota; class Alphaproteobacteria; order Caulobacterales; family Hyphomonadaceae; genus JANQQC01. Next base: position 4,993 of record JBCBTR010000017.1, on the reverse strand, counting down.
GGTGTGTAAGTCATGCCTCATCCTTGCTCTGCTGCCCGCGTGCGCGGGTCGTTTTCATGAACCCTGTGTAGAGCAGGAGGGGCGCGGGGTGAAACCGTTCCCGTGCGTCAGTTCCGGCGGTAGACGGATCGTCCCTGTTCATTCTCCGGAACACTCAAAACGAGCTGGCGACGCTGGCGATCGATTTGGACGCGGAATCCGACAAGTGCATCGAGGCCAAGGATCATGGCCGGTTCGGCACTCAGCCCCAGATGCTCAAAGATGGGCGGGTCCGCGACAAGCACTTCGAAGTCTTCCACGCCGTGACGACCAAGGCCGAGGCGCCGGACCCGCAACGTCCGCGCGGTTTCCTCGCCATCCGTCACGCCGGTCAGTTCCAGGTTCTGCTCCTGTCGGCGTCCCCCGGCGGCATCAGCGAAAGCGCTGTTTACATAAGTGATGTTGGAGCCTGTATCGATCATCGCCCAGCCGGTTCGTCTGTTCAGCTGAACCTTGGCGAAGTAAATCCCCTCAATCGTGCGCAACTCCAGTTTGGACCGGCGGTCGCGTACGCGACGAGGCGGGCCGTCATAAAGGCTGATGTGTTTTCGCTGGAAATCGAAGTCTACGGTCCGCCCTTCGAATGCAGTGACCGGCAGGACGTTCGGCGGTCCGGGAAACCTGTTTCGCGTTTGCAGGGCTGCTGGCATGGCTTCGAAAAGTATGCCGGCAATCTCAAGCTGGCCGACTTCGATCAGCGGGCGGTCTTCTATGCCGCCCATACCGAGCACTGCAATCTGACTGGCATCTTCAGGCGCAATGATGCCGGCGGCTGCGGCGGCATCGGCTCCGATCATCGGAAAATTCGCGCCCGTATCGATGACGGCCGTCGCTTCGACATCGCCATCGATGACAATGCTCGTTGCGATATGCCCGCTTCTGGAAAACTGGAACGGGATCACCAGATCGTCCGAAGCCGCCGCCGATGCCGACATGGACGACACCGCCAGCAGGGCCGCCAGGGCGAGAATGCGTGTCTGCAGCGCCATCAACATTACGAAAGTCTCTCACAATACGCCGTGGGCGCAAACTCGCAGGCCTTACAGGAGCGCACGGGCTGCTCGAATGACGCGCAGCGTTTCGCTCCACAGCTCAAGGCTGTCCAGTTCGGCTATAGGAAAGAACGCAGCATCGGCAGCATCATCGCCGGCGACTGGCTCGCCAGAGATCCACACCGCTGCATAGTCTGCCAGTACGTAATGGCGCGTCGTCTCACCTGTCCGGCGGGATGTGAAGATCGCATCGACCACATCGATCAAACCAACAAGCCGTGCATCAATACCCGTCTCTTCCTTAAGCTCGCGCAAGGCAGCATCGGCAGCTCGTTCGCCGAGTTCGATCCGGCCGCCGGGCAGGGACCATTCGCCTTGTAGTGGCGGCGTACCGCGGCGGATCAGAAGCACCTGCTTATCCTTGAAGCAGACGGTGCCAACGGCTGGCGTGGGTCGTGCAGGTGAACGTGTCTCGGTCATGCGTTAAGCCTTCGGCGATTGCGTGGGTGCCGGCAAGCGTGGAAGAAGGCGCGACACTCAGGAGCGACAATGTCGAAACCACCCAAAAGTAACGGGAAAAAGACGAAGCGCCGTTCGGTCAGCCTCGCCTTGCAGGGCGGCGGTGCCCATGGCGCGTTTACGTGGGGCGTGATCGATCGGCTGCTGGAAGATGGTCGGCTGGATATTCGCGCCATCACCGCAACCTCGGCCGGAGCCATGAACGCTGTGGCCTATGCTGCCGGGCTTGGCACTGGCGGCCCCGAGGGCGCACGCGAAACGCTGGAGACGTTCTGGCGGGAAGTGTCCCGGCAGGGCGCGCCGCTTGCGGCGGTCTCGCCACCCTCCATGCCGTCCAGCTTTGATGCGATCAATCCGTTCGGTGCCTGGACGCCGTTCAGCTTCGTCACCGCACTGACGAGCTTTGCCAGCCCCTATGACCTGAACCCGTTCGACTACAATCCGCTCCGCGACGCGCTGAGCAGATCCATCGATTTCGACGCCGTGCGCGCCGCGGACGTCGACCTGCATATCGCCGCCACCAATGTTGAGACGGGGCGGATCAAGGTGTTCGAGGGCGATGAGGTGACGCTGGATGCCGTGTTGGCCTCAGCCTGCCTGCCGCAAACCTTCAAGGCTGTTGAGATTGATGATGCGCCCTACTGGGATGGTGGGTATCTCGGCAATCCGTCGCTGTTCCCGCTGGTCTATTCGGGTGCGCCGCGAGACGTCTTGCTGGTGACCCTGAACCCGCTCAGGCGCGATGGCGTCCCGAAGAGTGCCGGTGCCATTCAGGACCGGCTGAACGAGATCAGTTTCAACTCGGCGCTGTTCAGCGAGTTGCGCGCCATCGCTTTCGTTCAGAAGCTGCTGGATGAGAACTGGCTGACAGATCGTGTGCGCGGCAGATACAGGCGCCTGAACATCCATGCCATCCGTGGCGGGGAAGCGCTGTGCGACATGACCCTTGAGAGCAAGTACGACACCCGCTGGAGCTTCCTGACGAGCCTGCGCGATCGCGGACGCGATTATGCCGAGATCTGGTTGGGATCGTGCTGTGACAAGGTCGGCAAGCGATCGACCATCGACCTGCAGAAAGAATTCCTGGACGCCTGAGGCACGCTTAGGCGCGTGGCAGCGCCCGCAGGCTCAGGACGGCTCCCAGAAGCAGGGCGGCCTCGAAGGCTATGAAGCTGTAGAAATAGTCGCTGGGTGGCCCGTCCAGAATGAAGGCGGCGACGCGCGAGGCGCAGTATCCGCCCATGTAGGCGACAAGGAACCAGAGCGCGGGCCGGCGCATGGAGGCTGTTGCGGCCCCGGCGGCGCAGAGCACGGCGGTGCCGAGGCTGACGCCGCCATAGATGCCCCGTATTTCAAAAGACCCGTTGCGACCGGAGACGTCCATGCCGAGCTGGCTGGTCATCTCAATCGGGTAGAACAGCGCCCAAGCCCCGAAGGCGAAGTATGAAAGCGCGACAAGCGCGAGAAAGATCCGGATCATGGGCGCGACGTAGGCCGTCGATCCCGAGGGTAAAGGTCTATCCAAGTCCCGCGACAGCGGAGCCGCCCATTGCGAGGCCGAACAGCGCCAGACCGAACATCATTTTGACCGCCATGGAAAATCGTCTCATGCGTACCCCTTCGCATTGAAAACTTAAGATATCGGTAACCTTGCAACGGATGTGCCAGCGCCAGCTGATTCGGGCAGGCGGCGGTGCCCTTGCGTCAGGAGGCTGGATTCGCCACGATGAAAGAAAATCCCTCCAGCGGGATAGTGGGAGAGCAAGATGACGATTGACCAGATTTTGAAGGAAAAGGGTGCCGGGGTGACGACCGTCACCGACACGCAGACCCTGCACTCTGTTGCGAAAGTGCTCGATGAAGCCCGAATCGGTGCCGTCGTTGCGATCGGAACAGACGGAAAAGTCACCGGCGTTCTATCGGAGCGCGATATCGTGCGGCAGCTCGCCCGTCACGGGGCAGGGGCGATGACGATGACCGTGGCCGCGGCGATGACTCGCGATGTCATAACCGCTACGCCGCAGGAAACCGTCGACCACTGCATGGAGCTGATGACCGACCGGCGCATTCGTCACCTGCCAATCCTCAAGGATGGCGGGCTTGCCGGCCTGATCTCCATCGGCGACTTGGTGAAGTGGAAGATTGCTGCGACAGAAGCCGAAGCAGAGGCAATGAAGAGCTATATCGCTACAGGGTGAGCAACAATTCCACAGCCTGTTCGCCTAAATGGTGATTTTCATGTTCTTTGGACTTGCCAACAGGGGCGAATAGGCTCTATATCTCTCGCTCCTTCGGAAACGCCTGTCTCTTTGCGGGCCGTACTTACGGCTTAGCAGCGGAGATTTTTGCGCCGAATTTACAGTTTGGATCGTTCTTTTCGGTCTTTCTGCAGTCGGTTTGAAAAAGGGTGTTGACGGGAAATTTGGCGGCTATATAAGCCGCCACTTCGGCCTGACGGAACGACGTTCCAGACGGTTGATTTCGGGCCTCGGTCCGGGCTGTTTGACATCGCAGGAATAGGAAGAGAAACGCAGGCGGCGCGATCGCTTGCGGACCGCTCTGGAAGGCTTCGGCTGACCAGATGTCCATACGATCGTGACGAATGCGTTTTAAGAAAATTCTTATCGCAATGATGACCGCTTCGGCGGAAGTCTGAGACAAGGGTTTTCCGTCAATAAACGCAAATTGCTATCAGCAATTGCCGTCTCAATTCCATGGGACGGTTACGTCAGATCAACTCAACCTGAGAGTTTGATTCTGGCTCAGAACGAACGCTGGCGGCAGGCTTAACACATGCAAGTCGAACGACATAGTGGCAGACGGGTGAGTAACGCGTGGAAACGTGCCTTTCACTACGGAATAGCTTTTGGAAACGAAAGGTAATACCGTATACGCCCTCCGGGGGAAAGATTTATCGGTGAAAGATCGGTCCGCGTTAGATTAGCTAGTTGGTGAGGTAAAAGCTCACCAAGGCGACGATCTATAGCTGGTCTGAGAGGATGATCAGCCACACTGGGACTGAGACACGGCCCAGACTCCTACGGGAGGCAGCAGTGGGGAATATTGGACAATGGGCGCAAGCCTGATCCAGCCATGCCGCGTGTGTGATGAAGGCCCTAGGGTTGTAAAGCACTTTCAACGGTGAAGATAATGACGGTAACCGTAGAAGAAGCTCCGGCTAACTTCGTGCCAGCAGCCGCGGTAATACGAAGGGAGCTAGCGTTGTTCGGAATTACTGGGCGTAAAGCGCGCGTAGGCGGGCTATTAAGTTAGGGGTGAAATCCCGGGGCTCAACCCCGGAACTGCCCTTGATACTGGTAGTCTAGAGTTCGAGAGAGGTGAGTGGAATTCCGAGTGTAGAGGTGAAATTCGTAGATATTCGGAGGAACACCAGTGGCGAAGGCGGCTCACTGGCTCGATACTGACGCTGAGGTGCGAAAGTG
>JBCBTR010000016.1:0-17410 GCA_039818545.1 Pseudomonadota bacterium | reverse complement strand
CCCCTCTCAAATCAAAACGCCGCTCCTGTTAGGGAGCGGCGTTTCGGTTTGTTTGGGCGTGGGTCGTCCTATTTCTTGATGGCAGAGACGACGCCGGCCCCGACGGTGCGGCCGCCTTCGCGGATGGCAAAGCGCAGGCCCTGGTCCATGGCGATCGGCTGGATCAGCTCGACATCCATTTTCACATTATCGCCCGGCAGGACCATTTCCTTGTCCGCTGGCAGCGTGACCACACCGGTCACATCCGTCGTGCGGAAGTAGAACTGCGGACGGTAGTTGGAGAAGAATGGCGTGTGACGGCCACCCTCATCCTTGGTCAGGATGTAAGCCTCAGCTTCGAACGTGGTGTGCGGCGTGATCGAACCTGGCTTGCACAGCACCTGGCCGCGCTCCACGCCATCGCGCTCAACACCGCGGATCAGCGCGCCGATATTGTCGCCAGCCTGGCCCTGATCGAGCAGCTTGCGGAACATCTCAACGCCCGTACACGTCGTTTTCTGCGTGTCGCGGATGCCGACGATTTCGATCTCGTCGCCCACTTTAAGGATGCCCTGCTCAACCCGGCCGGTCACAACCGTGCCGCGGCCAGAGATGGAGAACACATCTTCCACAGGCATCAGGAACGGCTTGTCCAGCGGGCGCTCAGGGGTCGGGATGTACTCATCCACAGCCGCCATCAGCTCAAGGATCTTCTCCTTGCCGATATTGTCGTCACGGCCTTCGACAGCGGCGAGCGCTGAGCCGGCAATGATCGGAATGTCGTCGCCCGGGAAGTCATAGGAGGACAGAAGCTCGCGCACTTCCATCTCGACCAGTTCGAGCAGTTCCTCATCGTCGACCTGGTCGACCTTGTTCAGGAACACCACCATGGCCGGCACGCCGACCTGCTTGGCCAGCAGGATGTGCTCGCGCGTCTGTGGCATCGGGCCGTCAGCGGCGTTCACAACCAGGATCGCGCCGTCCATCTGGGCGGCACCGGTGATCATGTTCTTCACATAGTCGGCGTGGCCGGGGCAGTCGACGTGGGCATAGTGACGATTCTCGGTCTCATACTCCACGTGCGCGGTGTTGATCGTGATCCCGCGGGCCTTCTCTTCCGGCGCAGAGTCGATGTCTTCATAAGACTGCGCTTCACCGCCGCCAGCAGCCGCCAGCGTCATCGTGATCGCCGCCGTCAGCGTCGTCTTGCCGTGGTCAACGTGGCCGATCGTGCCAATGTTCACGTGCGGCTTGTTACGCTCAAACTTCTCCTTGGCCATAACGGGCCTCTCCTTGCTCGCGCTATGTCCGGCCCGCCGGACGTTTTCATCAATGTCTACGGGGCTTTGATTCCCGTTGATCGCGCGACATACACATGCCGCGCGCCGGTTTCAAGCGCTGTCCGCTGCCTGCCCGCACAAGACTTGCATCCCCGGGCGGCGCGCGGCACACCGCTGCAAGGCCTGACGGCACCAGGAGACACCCATGACCGACACGCTTTCTGCCCATGCCGACCGGCTTTCCAGCCAAACCCTTTCCGATCTGGCGGCCACCCGGACAACCCTGTCCCCGCTTCAGGCCGCCGGATGGACGATCGATACGAGCCGGCACGTTCTGGACGCTGACGCCGATGCCGCGCTGATCGCTCATGGCGAAGCGGCCGGCCTGCACAACGCCATCGACCGCCTCTTTGCGGCCGAAACCGTGAACCCATCCGAGGGACGCGCCGCCCTGCACTGGGCATTGCGCGCCCAACACCCTCTGTCCGGCGAAGCCGAAGAGGTCCGCGCCTCCATGGACGCCCCCCTCGCCTTTGCCGAAGCCGTCCGCGAAGGTCGCGTCACAGGGCATGAGGGCCGCAAATTCAAATCCGTCCTTCATATCGGGATCGGCGGCTCGGACTTCGGCCCCCGCCTCTTCGCTGATGCCTTCGCCATGGAACGCAGCCGGGACATCGATCTGCGCTTCTGCGCCAATCTCGATCCGGTGGACCTTGAACTCGCCATTGATGGTCTCGATCCGAGGGAAACGCTCGTTATCGGCGTGTCCAAATCCTTCGGCACGGAGGAAACGCTCTACAATCTCGGCCGGGCCCGGAACTGGCTTGCCGAAGCCCTCGGCACCGAATGGCATCGCCATCTGGCCCTCGTCACCGCCAGCCCCGACCGCGCAAAAGCTTGGCTAGATGGCAATGAGGGCCACCTCTTCCATATGCCGCTGTCGGTTGGCGGACGGTTCTCGATCTGGTCAGCCGGGTCGCTCGCCTGCTTCATCAGTCTCGGACCAGAGATCGCCCGCGCTTTTCTCGCTGGCGCTGCGGCAATGGACGACCACGTCAAAACATCACCCATCGAAACAAATGCCGCCGCGCGTCTTGCCCTGCTCGATTACTGGAATGCATCGGTCCGCGGCGACGCCATGCGCGTCTGCCTCGCCTATGCCCGGCGCCTGCGCATGTTGCCAACCTACCTTCAGCAACTGGAAATGGAGTCCAACGGCAAGACGGTCGGCCCGGACGGTCAGCCTGTCACTGTTCCCACAGCACCGGCGCTCTGGGGCGGCGAAGGCTCCATCGGCCAGCACTCCTATCACCAATGGTTGCATCAGGGCGCGCAGGCCGTCCCCGCCGAATTCATTCTCGCTCTGGACGAGACCGGCGATGCCGACGGCAAGATCGCCCTGTCGGCTCATGCGCTTGCGCAGGCCGAAGTGCTCGCCAATGGCCGCTCGCTCGCTGAGATCAGCGCCGAAGAACCGGACCTTTCAGACGCCGTCGCCGCGCAGAAAGTCCATGCCGGCGGACGCCCCTCCACCTTCATGACCACAACCGGCTTCGATGCCGGGAAGTTCGGGGCCCTGATCGCCCTTTACGAACACCGCACCTATCTCGGCGGTGTCCTCTGGGGGCTGAACTCATTTGACCAATGGGGCGTTGAGCGCGGCAAGACCATGGCAGGCCGGCTGAAATCCGTCCTTACCGGGGATGCCACAGCGGACGACCCGGTCACGCGGGCCATCGCCGCACGTCTCGACTAGTCCGAGCCGAACAGCGCCTCATCCATAGACGCGATCCATTCGCCCCGATCCGGATCATAGATCGGAAAACTTGCGGCAAAGTCCCAGACACACCATGAAATGTCGGCCGCTTCCGCTTCCTGACGAACGGCTTTCGTCCAGGCCGCCCGCTGCCGGGGCGGAACTTCGCCGAAGACGCCAAACTCGCCAAGGAAGAGCGGCAGACCTTGCTCTTTTCCGAAGGCGGCGGCACGCGCCATGTCATTCGATACGGCTTCACGCTCCGTGTCGCCGTCCCATTTACGACCGGTCGGCGGTGGATTCTTCATCCAGTGCGCCCCCTGATGGGTGAAGTCGGGCGGATCGTAATAGTGGAACGAGCCGATCAGGCGCTTGTTGGAGGGCCGTGAAATCTCCAGTAGCGGACCGACATTGCCCCAATCCGCGCCGCTTACAATAATCCAGCGATCCGGGTTTGTTTCCCGGATCTGCTTGACGAGGCGATGGTTCATCCCGTCGACCCGCTCTGTCGTCATCTTGCCATGCGGTTCGTTGAGGATTTCGAAGATCAGACGATCGGGATAATCGGCATAGCGTTCGGCGATCTGAGCCCACAACGCATCAAGCATGGGTTCGAACTTATCCGGGGCCCGCATCAGCCCGCTGAAATGATGAACGTTAATGATGACCGTGAGATTGGCCGCCAGCCCTTGCGCAATCACTTCATCTACGCGGGCGAAGAAATCATCATCGATCGGGTAAGGCGCATGCGGATCGGCATGGTTCGACCATGCGATCGGAATGCGAACCGTATCAAACCCCGCATCAGCGACGATGCTGAAATGCGGTTCTTCGATCTCGTAGTTCCACTCGCCCTCTCTCGGGGCTTCAAGCGCATTGCCGAGATTAACACAGCGCGCAATCGGCGGCTCGTCGCCATTGAAGACGGCTTGTCGCTTCTGCACCACGGCTTCATTCATGCACGCCGCTGCCAGCGCCACCAGCACCAGTCCAAGTCCCCATTTCATGACGCATACCCTTTACACTGCCTGTCGCGATTTCCGCGATCCTGCTCATGCAAATCCGCAGCCATCCAGCCAGTTTTGACAGATGCCGACAGCTTCCGCGGCAAGATCAGGCCGTTCGATATAGTAGTGATCGGCCCCGACAACATCGTGATAGTGCTTGCGATCATGGCCGACCGCCTCAAACAGCCGCCTGGCGTGGCTCGGTGTGCAGGCAAGGTCGGCCGTGTTGTTGATCACCAGAACCGGACACCCGATCCGCGCGGCATTCTTCTCGCCATGCGCATTGGTGTCATCAAGGCTCCACTGCGACAGCCATGAGCGCAGCGTTGTAAACCGCGCCAGCCCCACCGGCCCGTCATTGGCGATGCGCGGTTCGCCGATATAGCACTCACCCGGCCGGCGATCTGACGGGTCCTGTGTCGGATCGGTCCAGCGCACGTCGGCCATCGTGCCATGCACGCAAAAGGCGCGCTCGGCATTGTCCTCGCCCCGGTTCTTGAGCTCGGCGAGCTCTTCCTTCACCCAGGACGTGATGCGCCGGTTGCGCGCGATCTGTGCCTTGCGGAACAGCGCGACATAGGCGTCGGAGTAAGGCGGCTGGTTCGGGTTCGCCTCATCGTAGATGTTGAGCTCAGGGTCACGGTCGAATGGCCTGGCCTCGTCGGTGACAGAGGGGTCCATCCACTCGGTCAGCGTCGCCGCGCGGCTGACATGCGCAGCCAGCAGCATGATCCCGTCAGCAGGGCGCAGGCCAGCCCCGACAATATCGCAGGCATCGCCGGCTGGGGTTTGCGTGATTGTCGGCGTCTCGGCCTGATCCTGATAGAACAGCGAGAGCGATCCCCCGCCGGACCAGCCGCCGAGGATCACGTTCTCATAGCCGAACCGGCTCTCCAGATCGGAAATGCAGGCCCCAAGATCGAGCACGCACTTTTCCATAATCAACGCCGTGTCATTCCCCCGATAACGCGGATTGCAATAGACGATATGAACGCCGGCATGGGCGAGTGAGGTCACCAGCGGCAGGAAAGACCCGCCACCGATTGGATGGGAAAAAACCACCACCGTCTTGGAGTCTTTGTCAGTCGGTCGGATGCGCATGCACTCGACAAACACCATGCCGCCCGCGCCGCCATAGACATCCTTGAAACCGGATGTCTCTTTGTAAACGACCCCATAGGGCTCTCTGATCACTTCGCTCATATCGGCCTCCCACTTCAGACGAGTAAGGCGCAAGGAGAGGCGTTTGGAAAGACAAAGCTCGGCCTGTTTGGTCGATTTTCGAGGCAGGGCCACGACTTAACCATGCGGCATGTCTTTGGCCGATGGCATCTCTCGCCTATGGTGGGTCCAGTCAGGGAGAGCGAACGATGATCAAGATCAACGGCATCCACCACATCGCGGTCATGTCAGGCGACATCAAGAAACACATTGAGTTCTTCTCGGATGTGCTCGGCTGCAAGCTTTCCGCGATCTTCGACATGCATGGCGTGCCCGGTGGCCTACACGCCTTCATGCACATGAATGACCATTCCTACTTCTCCATCGTTCAGCTGCCCGGCGTCGGCGACATCCCGATCGAGCTCGGCAAGACCCATTCCGGCAACGGAGCCGCGCCCTCTGCACCCGGCACGATGCAACATCTCGCCTTCAACGTGGACACACCGGAAGACCTGCTCGCCATTCGCGACCGCATCCGCAAGAAGGGCGTCAACGTGATCGGACCAATCAATCACGGCATGTGCGAGTCGATCTATTTCGGCGGCCCGGACCAGCTCACGCTCGAAGTCGCCACCTCCGATGTGGAGGTCGATCAACGGGCATGGGTCGATCCCGCCGTTCTCGAAAAAGCGGGCATCAGCTCGGAAGAAGCGGAAGTCTATATGAACCCGGACAGCTATGCCGGCGAAGGCGGCACGGTCAGCCAGCCACCCTATGATCCGGACAAGCCACACCAGGCCTATCCCGAAGACATGTATCAGCAGATGATCGCCGCGCCGGACGAAGCAATTGCTGCGGCGGCCTCGCATGCAGAGCCGCCCGTGAAGGTGAATTGAGCCACGACACATCCCGAAGTATCTTTACGGCCGCCTGTGTGCAGATGCGCTCCGGCGTGGAGGTCGCACCGAACATAGACGTCGCCGAGCGGCTGATCCGCCAGGCGGCCTCGGAAGGCGCTGACCTGATCGCGACACCGGAAATGACGAGTGGCATGGACATCCGCTCGGGTGAGTCCGCCGTTCCGCCAATGCCGGAAGACCGTCACGACGCCGTCGCCGCGTTTCGTCGCTTTGCCGGTGATCTTGGCGTCTGGCTACTGGTCGGCTCAGTCGCCGTCGCGCTGGAGGATGATCCGCGTAAGGCCAATCGCAGCCTGCTCATTTCGCCGGGCGGCACCGTCGCCGCGCGCTACGACAAGATCCACATGTTCGATGTCGAGGTCGGCGACGGCCAGACCTACAGGGAGTCGACGGCCTATCGCCCCGGCGACCGGGCCGTCGCAGCGAGAACGCCACTCGGCACGCTGGGGCTGTCCGTCTGCTACGATCTCCGTTTCCCCCATCTTTACCGCGCGCTGGCGCAGGCGGGTGCTGACATCATCGCCGCGCCATCGGCCTTCACCCGGGTCACAGGCGAAGCGCACTGGGAGACGCTGCTCCGCGCCCGCGCCATCGAGACCGGAGCATGGATAATCGCGCCGGCGCAGGGCGGCGTCCACGAGGATGGCCGCGAGACGCATGGCCACGCCATGATCGTCTCACCGTGGGGTGAGGTGATCGCCGAAGCACCCCACCGCGAACCCTGCATCATCTCTGCCGAGATCGACCTCGCTGCTGTCGCCGACGCGAGACGCCGGATTCCATCCCTGCGGCTCGAGTCCGAATTCGACGTCTCAGTCACCGACGCGCGCGCCTGACCCACGCCTTATCCCACCTTTAGACCCGCTCATCCCGGACCTGATCCGGGATCTCGTGCCGCGTGTTCCGAAGCAACTGTTGTAGATTCCGGCCTGCGCCAGGATGAGCGAAACCACAAAGTCACCGAAACCTTATCCAACCCCCTCTGAGCCAGTCGTATACTCCACCCATGGATCGCCAGCTCATCTCGGAATGGTTCGCTTATGTGCCCGTGCTCTACTGGCCGGTGCTCTGTCTTGAGATCGTGAAATTCCACCTCTGGGCATGGGCCGACGCAGAAACGCATGGGGTTGCCCGCCAGATGATTGTCGCTGTGAATGATCGCGGCCGCATCCGCGTGAAGTTCATCGAAGATGCACCAAGCGAACGCAGCGACTGGCAGTCACGCCTGTCCGATCTCTCCGCCGCAGCCTCCAAACTCACCGCCCCGTCGCCCTTCGACTTGATCGAAGGGCCCATCTCTGGGGCCATCAAGGCTCGTATGACGTTGATGCTGGGCAAACGCCCGAGCTCGCGTATTGCCGATTTATCACCGCCACCACTCCTCGATCCGGGCTAGATACCAAAACCCCGCACCATCTTGCGATGATGCGGGGCTTCAAATTCAGACCCTGCCGGACGCATCATCGCGGGCCGGGCAAAGGTGCTGGATCAGACGGTCTCTTTGACCCAGTCGGAGATGCGCTGCTTGGATTTCGCGCCGGTGTCCGTCGCAGCGATCTTGCCATCCTTGAAGATCATCAGCGTTGGAAGCCCGCGCACGCCATATTTGGAGGCCGCCATCGGGTTTTCGTCCACATTCAGCTTCACGAAGCGCACCTTGCCGGACATTTCGTCCGCAACGGCTTCCAGATGAGGGGCCATCTGCTTACACGGGCCACACCATTCGGCCCAGAAATCCACTACGACCGGCACATCAGCCGCAATCGTTGCGTCGAAATCATCATCGGAGATTGCGTCAATCGCCATGGGAGGCTCCTTTTTTCGTCTCTCGCAAGCATAGATAGCGAGTCTGGGCCGGGATCAAAGGGCCGCAGATGCTCTGTTTAGCGCGGCTAACATCGCCTCATCGCTCAAAGGCATAAGTTTCGGGCCGTCCGTCCAGACCAATGCGCACCGGATGGTCCGCCCCGGATAAGCTGTCGACAGTACCGCGCGATAGGCTCCCATCTGGGCGAGATAGGTATCCGCCACGCCATTTTCATCGTCCGGGGCCGGGCGATCGGTCTTGAAGTCGACGATCAGTACATCGGTGTCTGTCGTCACGAGCCGGTCGACGCGGCCATTGACGATCCGGTCGTCCGGCAGTTCGGGCGCGGTGCCTGTGACAGCCGCTTCGGCCCGTCCGCCCGGCGCGAACACTTCAGCAAAGGAAGGATCATCCAAAACGCCAAAAGCTGCCATCACCATCTCTTCGCGGGCCTCATCGGAAAACTCAGGATACCCGGAAAGATACGCCCGTGCTGCTTCGGGGCGGCGGTCCGCTGAAATGTCCGGCAAGCGCTGCAGCAGCGCATGAATGGCGCGGCCTCGCTGAAGCCTGTCCCGCCGGTCCTGTCCGATCGGCGGCAGAACCGGCGCGCCGCCCGGAGAAAGCGCCGAGGGCGCGATCATGGCTGGCGTGCCAGACTCCTGTGGCGCGGGCCGGCGAAGCCAGTCGGGTGCGGTTGGTTTTTTGTGTTTGATACCTTCATCGGAAGACGCCGGCGGCTGCTCACCGAACCGGAGAATGCCGTCCTCATCTTCCTCCGCGCCAAGCCGGCGCAAGCCATTTTCACACAAGGCATGCCAGCTATTCTTGTCACGCCCGTCTCCGCTTGCCCCGCCATGCCAGGCCCCGCCGATAATCAGCCGGTCCTGCGCACGCGTGAGCGCCACATAAAGCAGCCGGCGGTGTTCCCGCAGCGCTTTCTGCTTTTCCAGTTCGCGCGCCACTTCGACCGGCTCAATGTCGGCCTTCGTACTCGGCGACCAGACCGGCACGCCTTCGACATTGAAGAGTGTCTCGCGCGCCGGTTTCACCGCGCTCGTTGTATCCGGCAGGATCACGACCGGAGCCTGAAGGCCCTTCGCGCCGTGAACGGTCATCACCCGGATTTCGCCATTCGGCGCGGCAAGGTCCCGCTTGATCTCCGAGCCGTCGCTGTCCATCGCCGAGACAAAAGTCTGGAGCGAAGCCGGTCCGCTCGCATCATGCGCCAGCGCGCGGGCGAGCAGGGCTTCGATCGGATCTCGCGCGGGTGACCCAAGCCGCGAACCGATCAGGTCCCATCCTGTGTCCTTGCCGAGGAGGGGGGCCTCAAGAAGGGCGGTCAGAAACTCAAACGCTGGCAAAGCTGCCATCCCAATCAGCCGCTCGCAAAGCACGCGTGCATCGCCAAAAGGCTGTCCGGTCTGACCTTGCAAGCGCGACCAGAGACTCGCTCGCCCGCGTCCGTGCGCCAGCGGGAAAAGATGGATGTCATCGTCAACGAGATTGCAAAACGGCCCGCGCAGGATCTCTGCCAGCGTCAGATCATCCTCTGGCAGCAGCGCGAACCGGATGAGATTGAGGCAGTCCTGCACGCCGATATGGTCGGCCAGTTTCAAACGGTCAGCACCCGCGACAGGCAGGCCGCGATCCTTGAGCGCCCGGATCATCGACTCAAACAGCCCGCCCGTGCGGGCCCGAACAAGGATCAGCACATCTTCCGGCCGCATCGCGCGGCGTGTCCCGCCGCTCCAGACGCTGTCCCTGGCGTCCAGCATCGCCTTGATGGCGTCGGCGACATCATTGGCCAGTACGGTTTTCGGTGCGCTTTCGCCGGTCATGTCGACGGGCGCATCCCAGGGGTCATCTTCCAAGACGTCTGCGCGCGGTTTGACCGGCCAGAGTTCGACAAGCCCGGCCTCGCCTGCGCGACGCGCCGTATGGTGGATAAGGTCAGCCTCCGGCGGGGGGGCGACCGCGAAAGGCGCGCCGTCAAACGCATCGGTGTCGAAAACGGCATCGACGACCTGCAGGACATCAGGAGACGAGCGGAACGACATCTCCATGGATGGCATCGCATAGGGATGCTCGCTTGCCTGACAGCGCGTTTCGAAACTTTGTCCCTGGCTCAAGAACTTCTCCGGCGCGGCCCCCTGAAACGAGTAGATCGACTGTTTCTCATCGCCCACCACAAAGAGCGTGCGCGGCGACTGGCTGCGATCTGCGCCTTTGCCGGCAAAGAACTCCTCCGTCAGCGCATGGATGAGCGACCACTGATCGGGGCTCGTATCCTGCGCTTCGTCCAGAAGAACATGAGTCAGCCCGCCATCGAGTTTGTAGAGCACCCAGTCGACGCGGGACTGATCCGCCAGCAAGTCACGCGTGAACTGGATGAGGTCGTCAAAATCGAGCGCCGCCCGCCGCCGCTTAACCAGTCTGTAATCGTCCAGCGCCGGCAAGCCGACCGAGAGCAAGGCCCGCGTTCGGGTAACCGCCTGAGCCTTGCGCCAGTTCAGATCGACCGTCTGAACACGTTCCGCTTCCCGGCCGAGCCCGTCCTTCATCTGGAAGAGATCAGGGATCAGCGGCAGATCGGCGCTCTTCTGCGTATAAGGATTGGAGGCGCGCCAGCTGCCCTGCTTGGTCGCGAAGATCGCGCGGTACAGCATCCAGCGTCGTTCAGGGTCATCGGTTGCCAGAGCCTCCTGCAGGGCCTGCCCGGTTTTCTGATCTGTACTTCCACCGGCCATCAGGACTGGAATGCACACCGAAAGATCCTGCTCCGGAAAGTCAGCGCCCATGGCTCTTTCCAGTATACTGGCCGCGGCCTCTGCCGGTGCGCCGATCTGCTGCCGAACAGTCTCGCTCATCGCATCGATGTCGCCGTCATGGGCATGTGCAAACGCCGAGACGGCGCTGCGCCCGGCTTTCAGTGCGGACAATCCAGCGTCCGCGCCCCAGCCGCCGCCTTCAATGGCGACCGCATCAAGTTCTGCTTCAGGCGCAGCGAGTACGGCGGCGCTGACAGCCTCTGCCCAGAGCGTATTGGCCTCGTCGTCTTCGATTTCCTGAAACCCGGGCGGCACACCCGCTTCCAGCGGGAACCGCCGCAGCACCCGCGCACAGAAGGCATGGATGGTTTCGATGCGCAGCCCGCCGGGCGTTTCCAGCGCGCGAGCGAAGAGCGCGCGAGCCTGCCGAAGCTCATCGTCGGAATAGATTTTATCGGCATCCCCTTCGAGCGCGCGCAATTGTCCGCCGAGGGTTCCGGTCTCCATCGTCGACCACGCGCCAAGGCGCTGGTAGAGCCGGTCGAGCATCTCGTTCGCCGCCGCCTTGGTGTAGGTGACGCAAAGGATCGAGTCCGGCGCGGCCCCGTTCAGCAGCAGGCGCGCCACTCGATCGATCAGGACCTTTGTCTTGCCAGAGCCGGCATTGGCCGCGACCCAGGCCGACTGCGCCGGATTGGCCGCGTCCGCCTGTGCTGTCTGGGCTGCGAGATAGTCCTTTGTCTCAGCGGTCGCGTCAGTCATCCCCGCCTCCGGTCTCGCTGGCCCATTCGTCCCGGCGGGCGAGGCGAGCATAATCGCCCTCATACTTCACAAACTGCACGCGCGGCGCGGAGAGGAAGACTTGGCTCGGGTTGCGATAGGCACCGATCAGCTGGACGAGGCCAGCTTCAGCGGTGTCCGCCAGATCGGGGATCGAGACCTCCTTCAGCGGACTGCGGCTGCCCTCGCCGACGGAACGCACCTCGAAGTTTGATCGGAAGGCGACATAGGTCAGCTCTTCGACCGGGCGGGCCGGTGTATCTTCAAAGCCGCCCGCACGTGCGATCATGGCCTGAAGCGGCATCTGCTGATCAAGTCCGGCGGCAATCTGTTTGTCTGTGGCTGGGGAGCCTGTCTTGAAGTCCAGAATGGCGAGCGTTCCGTCATGACGCAGCTCGATCCGGTCGGCTTGCGCGGACAGGGTGAAAGGGTCGCCGGCGATCTCGAACTCGCGCGCGCCCTTTTTCTCCAGCCTGTGGTCGGCAACATCGGGCAGGCGCTGCGCGCGCCATTCAAGATAAGCCTCGATGGTGTTTCGTCTCGGCGCGCGGTTCGCCGCGATTTCGTAGTCTGGTGTTCCCGCCGCCAACAGCTCCGTTTCGAGCAGCGACAGCAGCTGTCCGGCGGTCTTTGGCGCGCCCTCATCCTCAAACTTTTCCAGCGCTTCGTGGATGGCGGTGCCGCGCTTGCGGGCATCGACCTCACCATCCAGCGGGTCGAGCGCGGACAGACGCAGGACGTGTTCGGCATAAATCGAATAGGGGTCGCGTTGCAGTGTATCGATCCGAGTAACCGACAGGCGCTTCGGCCGGGCCTCCAAAGGCGGGCAGGGGCGCGGCGTGGCGAAGCCTGCGGCCTTGATCTCGCCGGGCGTGTTGAGGTCTTCGATCCATGGGCGAGGATCGTGGCCGTCTGGCGGTGCGAACGCCGCCTCCGCGCCTTCGGACCCGAGCGCGCCCTTGGCCAGCGTTTGCAGCCGCCAGACCCAGCGCGAGGCGACGGCGGGTGCATCATCCCGGCGCGCGGCGACAATCAGCGTCGTGTTCGGCGCGCAGGCAAGCTGGGCGAAATCATGCGCCGCCAGACCAAGACGGTCCTCCGGGTCTGCAAGGCCGAGATCGGCCCGGAACCGTTGCGGGAGGAAAGCATCGGGCGCGGGCCGGTTTGGCCAGATGCCTTCATTGAGCCCGGCAAGGATCAATCGGTCAGCCGATTGCAGCCGCGCTTCCAGAGGCCCTCGAATGGACAGGCGTGGATGATCACGGCCTGCTTCCCGCACTGTCATCTGCTGAGCAAGGCTTTCAAGCATGTCACGCGCGGCGCGCGGTGTGACGGGTCCAAGCTGCGTTCCGACCGATTGAAGCGCTTCGATCAGTTTGCTGGCGCTGGCACCGTCATCGCCGGACCATGCGCGACGTTCGGGAGCAAGTTGGTTGATCGTTTCGAGCAGCATCTCAGCGATGTCTGAAACTGACAGCTCATCGTCGCTTTGCATGTCAGATGGCGGCAGGGCTGCCTCTAGCCTGTCGAGCAGGACAGCGGCACCTTCCACATCTGCTTCAAGTGTCCGGTCTTGCTTTGCGGCAGTGGCAAGTACGTCGCGGAGGTTAGTAAAAGCGCGCCATCGTCGCGGACCGCGCAGCACCAGTCGCTCAAGCGCTGAGATGTTTGTCCTGTCTGCCAGAAACTCATGCTTGGCCAATGCCGCGACGGCGACGGGATCGCCGGGATCGAGCAGCCAGTCGAACACGATTGCAACGAAGCTTCCCGCTGGTGTTCGCAGGAGCGGCACGCCGCCACTTGGCGCGACAAACACGCCCCAGCGCTGGAGCAGGGAGGCGACGCGTCTGGCGAGGCCGGCATCGGGTGTTACGAGCGCCGCCGTCAGCCCGGGTGTTTCCAGCGTCTCGCGCAGCAGCAGTGCCGCCGCCATGGCCTCCTCAGTCTCGTCGGCTGTTTCGATGATTGAGAGACCGTCGAGCGCGCGTCTGGCGAAGTCGCTCGCCTCGCCATCACCTGCGAGATCATCAAGCCGCTTGATCCAGTCCGCGGTCTCGGCGGCGGGCGCGAGCGCTTCCTGCACCAGTCGACGCCGGGCGGAGGCAGTTTCGCTTTCAAGCGCGCCCGGCCAGACTGCGACCTCTGTCGGGGATTTACCGAGTGCGTCCAGAAGTCCGGCGAGCGCGAATTGCGGGTGGCTTGCTGTTTCCCGAATAGAGGTCCAGGCGTCGGGGGTCGCCTCCCGGTCCAGTCCGGGCAGCACGACGAGCCCCTGTGGCAAAGCGAGTGCGGCGTCCATCAAGGCGCGAGAGGCCGGGGTTGCGCCTGTGGACCCGGCAATGATCACAGGGCCGGAAGGGGGTGTGTCGATCCAAACCGCCGCGACGGCGTCAGCGACTTGCCTGCGCCGATCGAAGGGGTCGAGCTTGTGTTTCTCGGCAAGCCAGTTCGGCCACGCCTCGGCGACAATCGAGAGGAAATCAGCGGAATCTTCCCAATGCGCGGCGAGATCAGTTTCTGCGACAAGGTCTGGCAGTATGGACCAGTCCACATCGCCGCTTAGCGCGGCCTGATCCAGCAGGCGGCCAAGTTCCCGTGCGGCTGCGATGGCCGAAGCCGGCGGCAATGCGATGTCGCGGTTCTTATAATACGCGATTACAAGGCGTGCGAGTGCACCGAGACGCTCATGCGGATCAAGCGCCGGGCCGAGACCCGCCAGCGCTTCCTCGGTTCCGGTGGGTGGTTCGTCTGTTTCCAGATCACCAAGTGCCCGGATGTCGGGCTGGAGGACGGGCGTCCCGCCAGCGGCCTGATAGAGCTCAAAGGCCAATGCGCGGGCCGAGCGTCGGTTGGGCACATATATGAGGGCGTCAGCGAGCGCGTCGGGCCGGTCGGCGAGTCGGCTGTCTCGTGCGAGCGTCTCCGCCAGCCGTTTGAGAAAATCCGCACCCGGCGGCATGGTGAAGAGGTTTGGCGTGCCGGGGTCGAATAACGGGCCTGTCATGCCCCGTGGCACCTCATCCACATCTCTGCATCGGCGTGTGCTGTGGGATCACCGACATGAAGCCAGAAACGGTCCAGCGCCACGCCGTGCAGGCGTTTGTCCGGAATGAGGGCATCCCAGATCTTGAGCGCAGAAAACGGCTCGACCGGCATGTCCCGATAAAGCTGCGGCTTGATGATGCGCAGGCCAGCATAGGCCCATGGGGCTGACGGAGCTTCTCCCCGCCGGGTTAACGTGCCGTCTTCATTCATGAGCATGTCCCCGGGGCCGTTGAAGCCAAGGGCGCGCTCTCGGTCTGCGAGCAGCAGCACGACATCCATTCTGGCGGGATCAAACGCCTGTGCCAGTGCCTCAACGGGTTCAGGCCCTGCCGGGCCCCAGAACGCATCCGTGTTGGCCACAAGAATGGGCTCCTCGCCCAAATACGGGAGCGCCTTGGCAAGCGCGCCGCCTGTCTCAAGCGCGCCGGTTCGTTCGTCGGAGATGATGATTTCCAGATCGGTGCGTGCCGCGAGCGCGGCTTCGACCTGCTCGGCGAGATAGTGGACATTGACCACGGCCCGCTCAACGCCGGCAGCGGCCAGCGGGTCGAGCACACGATCAAGCAGTGTTCGTCCGGCAACATCGATCAGCGGTTTCGGACGATTGTCCGTCAGCGGGCGCATCCGCGTGCCAAGCCCTGCGGCAAGCACCATCGCGGTCTTCGGAACAGAACTCATCCACGGGCCTCAAAGATGAAAGGGGCGGTTTCGCGCACAAAGGCGGCCATACCTTGGCAGGCCGGGTGCTGCAGGTTGCGGGCAAGCAATTCCTGCTGGCGTGGCATGAAATTCAGATATCGCTGCTTGCCGTCTCGGACGGGCAGGCGGGCAAAGAGGCCGGTGATGCGCAGGGCGTTCAGCGCGCCGAGGACGGCAAGGCGAGCATCGAAGTCCGCACGGCCCTTACCGGTGCCATCAAGATAAGCGCGCACCGCGCCTTCATGGGCTTCGGCGCTGACAGGGCGGCGGGCATCCTGAACCAGCATGGCCATTTCCCAGCCATCCCAACCGTTCACGGCGTCCTGAAAATCGAGCAGGCCGACCCGCGCGATGCCCTCACGCTCTGGCAGCCAGAGCAGGTTTTCGGCGTGATAGTCTCGCAGGCCAAACTCGCGCGGAAAGCCCAGAGCCTGTTCGATCAGGGCGTCGCGCTCTTTGGCCCAATGGGCGGCATCGGCATCACTTGCGCGCATGTCCTGTTCAAGCTGCGGCAGCCATTCGAAGAATAGATCCGCGTTCACCTGAAGGGCGAGCCGGTCATAATCAAGAATAGGCCAGTCGCCGACCTGTTTCGGGGCCGGCTCTCTGTGCAGGACAGCCATACCTTCGCCGGCGGCAACATAAAGCTCTGTTTCGTCTTCTTCGCCGCGCTCGATCAGGCGCGCAAACTCGCGGCTGGCTCCAAAATCCTCAATCAGAGCAAGGCCCTCATCCCTGTCTGAAGCGAGAATCTCTGGCGCGGAAAACCCGCGCCCGCGCAGGTGGTCAGAAAGATCAACAAACGCGCCGACGCGGCTTGCGGCGAGGCGTGAGGTTGCGTTCCAACCCATGCTGAGCCGGGTGGCTTCGTCGGCATCAGGCGGGCAGGGTTCGTCCTCGACAGGCGGCGCGTCCATCAGCAGGGCGGTTTCGCCGGTTTGCCGGGTTAGACGAATGTAGCGCCGGGTCGAGGCGTCCTGTCCGAGCGGCGCACGCGCAGCATCGCCCCAGCCGGCAGCGGAGAGAAAGCGATCGATCAGCGCGTCGCGAGCATCAGAGTCGAAACCCATGGAGCCGTGTTTGCCAGTCTTCGCCGCGCGGTTCCAGAGCCGCAATGCGGCCATCGCCTTCGGTCGTCAAGGTGAGGTCCAGCCGCCAGTCTGGGAGGCGCGATCCGGCATGGCTCGGCCACTCCACGAGCGTAACGCCGTCTTCTGTCTCATCCCAGCCCAGCTCGGTCAGTTCGCCGGGTGTTTCAATGCGGTAGAGATCGAAGTGGAAGATCGGGAACGTCGGTGCTTCGTAGGTCTGGACGAGGGTGTAGGTCGGGCTTGGCACATCGGTCTGTTGCCCGCACAGGGCGCGTATGAAACCGCGGGACATGGCCGTCTTTCCCGCCCCAAGTCCGCCATGCAGGGCAATCACATCCCTCGCCACTGCGAGCCGGGCAAGCGCCGCTCCGAGCGCCAGCGTTCGCTCTTCACTTGCGAGGTAAAGTTCCAGCCGATCGCTCATTGTGCCTAGGTGGCAGGGCAGGCGCGCCTCGGCAACAGGCCTTGTTGCTGCACTGCACACACACTTAGGCTGTCTTCAGAAGACGATAGCGGTGGAGGACTACATGGCAGATACGGCAGCTTTGGACGATATTGGTGAGATCGCGGATCCCTGGTCGATCCCGCTTGAAGACATTGATGTCAGCAAGGCCGAACTCTATTCGACGGGCGCTCATTGGGAATATTTCCGGCGGCTTCGCAAAGAGTCTCCGGTTCATTACTGCGAAGACAGCGAGTTCGGGCCGTACTGGTCGATCACGAAATTCAAGGACATCGTCGCGATCGACAGCGATCACAGGCGGTTCTCATCCGAACCGAACATCGTGATCGGCGACCAGCCCGAAGAGTTCATCACGCCAATGTTCATTGCGATGGATCAGCCCAAGCATGACGTGCAGCGCAAAGTGGTCCAGCCCGCTGTGGCCCCGACCCAGTTGTCAGAGCTTGAAGATCTGATCCGGCAGCGTGTCTGCAATATTCTGGACAGCCTGCCGGTGAACGAAGAGATCAATTGGGTCGAGCACGTCTCCAAAGAACTGACGACGCAGATGCTGGCGACACTGTTCGACTTCCCGTTCGAGGACCGTCACCTGCTGCCCTACTGGTCAGACATTGCCACATCGGCACCATCAGTTGGCGGCGATGTGACGTG
>JBCBTR010000015.1:0-17534 GCA_039818545.1 Pseudomonadota bacterium | reverse complement strand
GATGGAGACGATGTTGTAGATCCCAAAGCCCGCGACCAGCAGGATCGCGCCGACCACGGTGTACATGATGATGTTGCGTACTTCGAACGCAGGAGCGCCGCCCCGCCCCCTTTGATCAGATTGCCGGACTCGTCGATCTCGTCTGCACCGTCGACGGTGAGATGAATCTGTTGCACCTGATCGACGGGCACCAGCGGAACCCCGAGTGACTCAGCAAGGTCCTGCGTCTGCTGGCTGGTCGGTACGCATCGCACCACAAGTCCGTCAGCGATTTCCTCGGCCAGAGCCTCAACGAAGTATTTGGCGGTCGATCCGGTGCCGAGCCCGATCGTCATGCCGTCCTCGACATACTCCATGGCTGCGAGCGCGGCGTTCTCTTTCTCGTGTTCAACGCTCATGACGTGCCCCCGTCTGCCTTTTTCGCCTGCATTCTGGTGCGGAAGGACAGCGCCCAGCCGTTTTTCTCGACGCTCTGTTTGCGCGCGATCGCCAGGGCGTCCGCCGGCACGTCCTTGGTGATCACGCTGCCTGAGCCGATATACGCACCGTCACCAATTGCGACTGGTGCCACGAGGGAGGAATTCGAGCCCACAAAAGCCCCGTCCCCGATCGTCGTGCGGTATTTGAAAAAGCCGTCATAGTTACAGAAAATGGTTCCGGCCCCGATATTCGCGCCAGCGCCGACATCCCCGTCTCCGAGATACGCCAGATGATTGGCCTTCGCCCCTTCGTGCATATGCGTATTCTTCAGCTCGACGAAATTTCCGACCCGAACCCCTTCTTCAAGCAGCGTTCCGGGCCGCAGGCGCGCATATGGCCCGACAATCGCCCCGCGCCGGACTTCCGCGCCATCCAGATGAGAAAAAGCTCGGATCGTTGCGCCGGACCTGACAGTTACGCCCGCTCCGAAAACCACGTTCGGCTCCAGCACCACATCAGTCTCGACCAGGGTGTCATGACTGAAGAAAATCGTATCTGGCGCGATCATGGTCACGCCATCTTCCAGCGCCTGCGTTCTGCGCCGTACCTGAAATGCATGCTCCACGGCAGCAAGCTCGACCCGGCTGTTCACGCCCATGACGTCCGCCTCGTCGCAGTTCAGGGCGTGCGCGCCGAGGCCTCTTGCCTTGGCGAGTCCGACAATGTCGGTCAGGTAGTACTCGCCCTTGGCATTATCGTTGGTCACATCGCCGAGCAGCGAAAAGAGATCATCGCGTCCAGCGGCCATCACGCCTGAATTGCAGAACGTGATCGCCAGTTCGTCAGCGCTTGCATCCTTGGCTTCCACGATCCGGTCCAGCGCCTCGCCATCTGTCACAAGGCGGCCATAGGCACCCGGCACCTCTGCTTCGAACCCCAGCACGCCGACCCCGCTCTTCTCTTCTGTACGCGCCAGCAGCGCTTCGATCGTGTCCGCCTGTATAAGCGGCGTATCGGCGTAGAGGACCACAACGGTTCCTGCGTGATCCGCGAGCGCGCTTTTCGCCGCGCCGACGGCATGCCCTGTCCCAAGTGGTTCGGATTGTACGGCGATGGCCCCGGAGCCAAGCTTGGCTTCAACAGAGTCTTTCAGTTCCGTCTGGCTCGGGCTGACAACCACCACGATCGGATCGCAGCCAACCGCGCGGGCAAGCGCGATCGACCAGTCGATCATGGGCAATCCTGCAACCTCGTGCAGGACTTTCGGTTTGGCAGACTTCATGCGGGTGCCTTTACCCGCGGCCAGGATAATGGCTGCTCGTCCGCCCATTGTGCTCCTCGAATCTTCTTTCGTCCTGTAGACGTCGCCTAGCGCAAAGGCCATGTGATGGCGAGAGCAAGGAGAGCCCTGAACTGTGTCACGTCTCGACAATTGGACGATCGTCTTCGACCTCGACGGGACTCTCGTCGAAACTGCGCCAGACCTGCTTCGGGCGCTCAATCACACTCTGGAACATGCGGGCATACCCGCCGTAGCGCTGCCGGATATCAGGGAAATGATTGGCCACGGTGCCAAGGCCATGATTGCCCGCGGCTTTGAATTGCACGGATCGGCCCTGCCCCCGGACGATCTTGAGGCCCACTGGGACCGGTTTCTCGCCCATTATCGCGTGAACATCGCGGTCGATAGCCATCCCTATGAAGGGGTGGTTGAATCCCTTGAGGCGCTGAAGTCCAGCGGAGCCACGCTCGCCGTATGCACCAACAAGACGCAGGCGCTGGCGGAGGAACTGCTGGGTCGGCTATCCATGAGCACGCATTTCGCCGCGATTGTCGGGGCAGATGCCGTTCCGCAAAAGAAACCGCATGGCGACCATATCGTACAGGCTGTGCTGAGGGCGGGCGGTCATCCCTCGCGCGCCATCATGATTGGTGACAGCCAAACAGACGAAACGGCAGCCCACAATGCGGGACTACCGTTTCTGTTTGTGCCGTTTGGCTATGAGGCTACCCCTGCTGAGCAGATCAATGCCGCAGCCGTGGTTTCGCACTATTCAAAGCTGCACGATCTCGTCGTGGCAGCAGCGCTTTAAGCAGCCTGTGTCTGGTCGTTCAGCGTTGATGGGCTGAAAGCCTGACGCGCAGCGCCCGACTCCATGACACGCCGGCGAGGCATGCCGTTCACCATATTGCTGCGAACGTCTGTCCGCGCGGACCGCATCGCCGCCACGAAGCCGGAGTCGATCAGGTCGACGTCGACTTCATAGCCGCGCTCTTCCCAGTACTCCCGGATTTTTGTTTTAAGGCGCGTCGCACCTTCGTTTGTACACCAGTCTTTCATTTGCTCTCTCTCAGGCTCGATACTCGATGCGCAAGACGCCCCTGCGCGGGCCTGTCCTTCTTGTGGAGACCGGCTATCGGCCTCGTATATGACAGCTAAATGACAGCGCTAATAAAGTGTTGCAAGCGCGATAGAGAGATCATTTTCCGGCCATAATTGAAGATGAACAGCCATTCATTCTGAATGAATGTTCATCTAGAGAGAAGTCTGAACACGACCTGTACCCGCGGTTGATTCGCTTCAATTTCAATATAGAGAAAAGCAGCAAAGCGGCATTTTCTTTTGGGCCGGAGAATTCGCGAATCGGAGCGCGTCAGGGTGGTCATGCACTCACGACACTAATCCATGCATTTTAGTATACCTTTATTGACGGTTTGTTGGGTAACAACCCGCTCTGTTGACGAGTCGGCAGCGCCGGATTAAGGGCCATCTTCGGATGGTCCGGGCGATTAGCTCAGCGGGAGAGCACTGCCTTCACACGGCAGGGGTCACTGGTTCGATCCCAGTATCGCCCACCATCGTCGTCTCCCATCCGCCCATTGACCAGCTAAGCTAAAGACTGCGTTTGGATGGCCCGGAAAGGCTTGGCGTCAAACCTGCCTAAGCCTATCTGACCGGCTCATTGCCAGACAGCAGGAATCCTCCCTTGCCCACTCAAACTCATCTCGACCGCCTCGAAGCGGAAAGCATTCATATCATGCGAGAGGTCGCAGCCGAGGCGGAAAACCCAGTCATGCTGTACTCGGTGGGTAAAGACTCCGCAGTGATGCTGCATCTCGCGCAGAAGGCCTTCTTCCCGTCCCGTCTCCCCTTCCCGCTGATGCATGTCGACACGACGTGGAAGTTCAGTGAGATGATTGAGTTCCGGAACCGCAAAGCCGCGGAGCTCGGTGCCGAGCTGATCGTACACACCAATCAGGAAGGCGTTGAGCAAGGCGTCGGCCCGTTCACACACGGATCCAGCAACCATACCGACATCATGAAAACACAGGCGCTGAAACAGGCGCTCGACAAGTACAAGTTCGACGTGGCCTTTGGCGGAGCCCGGCGCGATGAAGAGAAGTCCCGCGCGAAAGAGCGTGTCTTCTCCTTCCGCTCCGCAGATCATCGCTGGAATCCGAAGAACCAGCGGCCCGAGCTTTGGAATCTCTACAATGCCCGCATCAAGCAGGGCGAGAGCATTCGCGTCTTCCCGATATCAAACTGGACCGAGCTCGACATTTGGCAGTACATCCGCCGGGAGAACATCGAGATCGTGCCGCTCTACTTCGCCGCCAAGCGACCCGTCATCAACTGGAACGGCGTCGACATCATGGTCGACGATGACCGGATCCCGGAAGAGCTGCGCACCAACCCCGTCATGAAATCCGTCCGCTTCCGCACCCTCGGCTGTTACCCGCTCACGGGTGCCGTCGAGAGCGACGCCGATACACTCGAAGACATTATCCAGGAAATGCTGCTGACCACATCGTCAGAACGTCAGGGCCGAACGATCGACCATGATCAGTCGGCGTCCATGGAGAAGAAGAAACAAGAGGGCTACTTCTAATGAGCCATCAGGACGCCCTCATCGAGACGGACATCGCCGCCTATCTCGAGCGCCACGAGCAAAAATCCCTGCTCCGCTTCATCACCTGCGGATCGGTGGATGATGGCAAGTCGACCCTGATCGGCCGCCTCCTCTACGATTCCAAGATGATCTTCGAGGACCAGCTCGCCTCGCTGGAAGCCGACTCAAAGAAGTCCGGCACGCAGGGCGAGAACATCGACTTTGCGCTACTGGTCGACGGCCTCGCTGCGGAGCGCGAGCAAGGCATCACGATTGATGTCGCCTATCGTTTCTTCTCCACGGAGAAACGTAAGTTCATCGTCGCCGACACACCGGGCCACGAGCAGTACACTCGAAATATGGCGACGGGTGCCTCAACCGCCGATCTCGCCATTCTGCTGATTGATGCCCGGCGCGGAATTCTTACCCAGACCCGCCGGCACGCTTTCATCACGACCTCGGTCGGCATTCGCCGCATCGTTCTCGCCGTGAACAAGATGGACCTCGTCGATTACGATCAGGGCGTGTTCAACGAGATTGTCCGGGAGTTCAACGAGTTCGCCGAGGAACTCGCAACTGATATCGAAATTGAGGCGATCCCGATGTCCGCCCTCGCCGGCGACAACATCACCGGCCCGCAGGGCAATACCGACTGGTATGATGGTCCCTCCCTTATGGAGTATCTGGAAACAGTCCCGGTAGATACAGTGAGCACAAGCGCGCCGTTCCGGATGCCGATCCAGTGGGTGAACCGTCCGAATCTCGATTTCCGCGGTTTCTCCGGCCAGATTGCAGCCGGGACCATCCGGCCGGGTGACCGGATCAAGACATTACCATCGGCTCGGGAGTCCGTTGTCTCGCGCATCGTCACAATGGATGGCGATCTCGAAGAAGCCAGCGCCGGCCAGTCTGTAACGCTGACGCTCGAAGACGAAGTTGATACCTCCCGCGGAGACGTGCTCGTCTCTGCTGAAGAACCGGCCGAGGTCTCTGACCAGTTCCAGTCCCGCATTCTCTGGATGTCAGACACGGACATGCTGCCCGGACGCCGTTACCTGATGAAGATTGGCGCGAAAACCGTCACCGCGACCGTCAATGCCCCGAAATACCGGATCGATGTCAACGATCTGCAGGACCGCCCGGCCAAGACGCTCTCTCTCAATGAGATCGGCGTCTGCACCCTGTCACTGGACCAGCCAATCGCTTTCGATCCCTACGACTCCGTTCGCGAGATGGGTGGTTTCATCCTGATTGACCGTTTGTCGAATGATACGGTCGGCATGGGCCTGATCGATTTTGCGCTGCGCCGCGCCTCGAACATTCACTGGCAGGCCCTCGACATAGACCGCGACGCCCTTGCCGAGCAGAAAGGTCAGAGGCCGGCCGTACTCTGGTTCACCGGCCTGTCCGGCTCCGGCAAGTCCACCATTGCGAACGCGCTGCAGAAGCGTCTGTTCGCCCTCGGCAAGCACACCTACACGCTGGATGGCGACAATGTTCGCCACGGGCTCAACCGCGACCTTGGCTTTACAGATGCCGACCGTGTCGAGAACATCCGCCGCGTCTCGAATGTGGCGAGGCTCATGACGAATGCGGGCCTCATTACGCTCGTCTCCTTCATCTCGCCCTTCAGGTCGGAGCGCCGGATGGCCCGCAACCTGATGGAAGACGGTGAGTTCGTCGAAATCTTCGTGGATACGCCGCTCAGCGTCGCTGAAGAACGCGATGTGAAGGGCCTCTACAAGAAGGCCCGTGCTGGCGAGATCAAGAACTTCACCGGAATCGACAGCCCTTACGAGCCACCATCGAATCCTGAGATCACGATCAACACGGTCGAGCAAACTCCGGAAGAAGCCGCCGAGGATATCCTCCACTGGCTGACAGAAAACGGCTTCCTGAAGGGTTGATAAGGTGCGGGGATAGGCGCGACCTATCCCCGCCTTTCGCCCCTCATCCCAAGTCGGCAAGATGAGGCGCACACGCCCCACCATCCCGCGTCACCCTCGACCGCGTCAGCGGTCTGAGGGCCCATCTCTGGAGCTGTCAGATTGCACGGATGGAGGACGCCAGAGCTGGACCCCCGGATGAGCTGACGCTCATCGGGGGTGACGCATGTGGAGAAATCGCAAGCATTGACTACATATCTCACGACACGCCGGACAAAGGTGCAGGCTCAATCCTTTTCGTGCCGCAGCTCCGCCGCTTCCCGTCCAAGAAAGAAGGAAATCGCCGTCCGGATCATCACGAGCAGGCCGACAAACAGAAGATCAGCAAGCTCCCGCGTGATCACGGTATGGATGATATCCGAGGCGATCATGAATTCGAGACCGGTGAGGATGTAGGTCGCCAGCGTCGTCCGCGCGTGGCGCAGCCCCATCAGTTCACGCCGCAGGCCCACACCCTCCCGGAAACCCAGCATCAGACGAACGAACGACACCGCAAAGCCAAACAGGATTAGCGCGACGCCAATCAGGTCGATGCAGATCGCAAGCCCTTCCAGTCCTTCGGCGAGCGCTGGCCCTATGCCGAATGGAAGGTGCTCCAGCGAGGACCCGCCCGTCATGTCGCCAACGGCGTGACCAAGCTCTTCCACTACATCAGCTCCGCATCGGTCATCACTTCGACCAGAGCGGGGCCCCTATGCGCGATGGCTTTTGCGAGGGCGGCGTCGAGCTCCTCGCGGGTCTTCACCCGCTCGCCCATGCCGCCGCAGCTCCGGGCGAACCCGGCAAAGGACGGATTCACGAGTTCGGTTTGCCAGACAGGAAACTCGGCGACGCGCTGCTCCTTCGAGATCTTCCCAAGCTCGGCATTGTTCATGAGCACGTGGCAGATGTTCATCCCGTACTTAACCGCCGTCGTGAACTCCATCGCATACTGCCCGAAGCCGCCATCACCGGAGATCGAAATCACCTTGCGACCCTTGTATGGCCCCTCTTCCTGCGTCGCCGCCCAGGCTCCCATCGCCGCCGGAAGCGCAAAACCGATGGACCCCAGATAGCCGGACATCAGAACGCGCTGATTGCCGGTTGGTTCGAAATAACGCCCAAAGGAGTATGTGTTGTTGCCCACATCGACAGGGAGAATTGCATCTTCAGGCGCATGGCGTGTCAGCGCATCGAACAAGGCGGCTGCCGAAACGCCCTTCCCGCGATCTTCCGTCACCCGCGTCGCTTTTTCCCTGCGCCAGATCTCCCAGCGCTCGGCAACCTCGCCGCGAACATCAATCGCTGCGCTTCCATTCCGTTCCATCTCACCCTTCAGGAGGTCAGCCGTAACCGCCGCATCCCCCATAACCGGAACCGTGACCGGATGACGTTTGGCAAGCCGCATCGGGTCAGTATCGACTTGAATGGTCGGCGCGCCTTCATAAATGCCGGTGTGATCAGAGAACGAAGACCCAAACACAAGCAGAAGGTCTGCTTCATTCATGAACCAGCTCGCAATCGGCGTTCCCGACCGACCCATAACGCCGGCCGCAAGCGGATGCGCGTCTGCGATCTGACCCTTCGCCTTGAACGTCGTCGCGACGGGTGCATTCAGATGTTCAGCCAGACTGATAATCGAACCCATGGCCGACAACGCGCCATAGCCAACGATAATCATCGGCCGCTTGGCGGTCTTCAGAAGCTCCGCGGCATCGTTCAGCGAAGACGGCGGCGGACCAACGCAGACATTCGCCATCCGCCCGTCGGGTGTCTGAGCGTCTTCGCCCTCAGCCGCTTTCATCGGCTGGACATTATCCGGGAACACGAGGTGTCCGACACCGCGCTGCACGATCGCTGTCTTGATCGCCTGCGTCATCAGTTGGGCGTGATCAGAACTTGGATGAACCGTCTGCGAGAAGGCCGTCACGGCTGCAAACGCCGCTTCAAGATCAATGTCCTGAAAGGCATGCACGCCAATGACCTGCTCCTGAACCTGCCCGGTCAGCGCCAGCGCAGGTGCGCCATCAACCTTGGCGTCCCAAAGCCCCGTCAGGAGATTTGTCGCGCCGGGGCCGGCAATCGTCAGCGCGGCAGCCGGCTTTCCCGTCAGCTTGCCATATCCGGAAATCGCGAATGCAGCGGCTCCTTCATGACGAATTCCATAATAGTTGAGCCGGCCTTCATTGGCCTGAACGCGCAAAGCGTCCGCCAGTCCAAGATTAGAGTGCCCGACCATGCCAAAGACAGACGTCACCCCCCAGTTCGTCATGGTCTCAGCCATCACATCTGCGACGGTCCGCTCGCGCGGCGGTTCAGCAGGCACGGCGACATAGATGCCGTCATCGCGAACATCCACCTCGAACATGTCCTGTCCGGAATCCTCGTGACCACCCGGCGGCTTGCCGGTCAGGGGGTCAAAATCCCAGCCATGCCATGGGCACCGAAGCCAGCACTCACCGCTCTCACCCTTCTCGATGGAACCCTCGCCAAGCGGTCCGCCCTGATGTGGGCAGCGATTGTCCATTGCGGTGTACTGGCCGTCAAAGTGGACCAGTGCCACCGACTGCCGGCCGGCGCTCGCCGATTTCACGCGCCCGTCTACCAACTCATCAAGTTCAGCGACCTTGTGCCAAACGAGTTCGCTTGTCTCTGTTGTCATGACATTCCCCTTCAATGCGTTGGCGCGTCAGTAATCAAAGCATGGACACGACGCACATCAAACGCGATCATAAAAACGTCAGCGCGCGTGATTGGCCTTTCGTCAGCAAGCGGCGTAGCGCGCTGTAAACGAAAACGGGGAGCCGCATGAACAATATATCCATCGCGAACTGGGCAGAGCTCAAGGATCGCACGCCAACTTACGCTATTGTAGAGAACGTCGATCTCGTGGTCGTTCGCTATGGAGACGATGTTTCCGTCCTTTACGGTCGTTGCCTTCACAGAGGCGCGCTCATGTCTGACGGACATGTTGACGAGAACGACAACCTCATTTGCGGCGTTCACAACTGGGATTATCGCGTCGATACGGGCGTGTCTGAGTACAACAACTCAGAAGCCCTCCAGAAATTCACGGCGTGGCGGGACGGCGACGATGTGCTGGTTGATGCAGATGAGATCTCCGAATGGTCCCGCGCCAATCCGCAACCCTACAATCGCGGCGAGTATCTCGGGCTTTATCAGGACCCGAGCCTCGAAAAGCACGAAGAGCCGTACAACAAGCTCATCCAGAACTATGCGCGCGACGGACTGTCCAAGGTCGGACATCACGGCACCGTCGATGCGATGGGCGTTCCCCGCGACCAGCTTCCAGACTGGGATGACATCCAGATCCTCACGGCTCAATTGCACAAGGTTCCGCTCCTGGATGACGCGCCCGTGAGCACGAAAACGATCATCGGTCCAAATGCGCAGAAGCCTGTCACGCTCGATATCCCGATCTTTGTCTCCGATATGAGTTTCGGGGCGCTGTCTGAACCTGCAAAGGTCGCGCTCGCGCGCGGGGCCTCGCTTGCCGGAACCGCGATCTGCTCTGGTGAGGGGGGAATGCTCCCTGAAGAGCAGGCCGAGTGCTCGCCATACTTTTATGAGCTGGCGTCCGGGCGTTTTGGCTTCGAGTGGGAGAAGCTCAATCAGGTTCAGGCGTTCCATTTCAAGGGAGGCCAGGGTGCCAAGACAGGCACGGGCGGCCACCTTCCGGGGCATAAGGTGGTCGGCAAGATTGCCGATGTGCGCGGCCTCAACGAAGGAGAAGCGGCCATTTCGCCAGCGCGTTTCCCGGAGTGGACGGACGTGGCTCAGATCCGCGAGTTCGCCGATGAGGTCCGATCCCGGACCGGCGGTATCCCGATCGGCTACAAGCTCTCGGCACAACACATTGAGAAAGACATTGATGCCGCGCTCGAAGTTGGCGTCGATTATGTCATTCTCGACGGTCGTGGAGGTGGCACAGGCGCAGCACCGACGATCTTCCGCGACAACATCTCTGTTCCCACAATCCCAGCGCTCGCAAGGGCACGGGCTCACCTGGACAGGGTTTCAAAGGACACAACGCTGGTCATCACAGGCGGCTTGCGTAAGCCAGCCGACTTTGTGAAGGCCCTCGCCCTTGGTGCAGATGCAATTGCGATTTCGAACTCGGCCATGCAGGCGATCGGTTGTATCGCCATGCGGGCGTGTCACACGAATAACTGCCCCGTCGGTATTGCGACACAGAAGCCGCATCTTGTGTCTCGCATCGTTATCGATCAGTCGGCCCAGCGCCTGAAGAACTTCTTCGACGCATCGACCGGACTGATGAAAGTGATGGCACGCGCCTGCGGGCATTCCTCGCTCTCGGATTTCAACGTTGATGATTTGACGACGTTCAAACGCGAAATGTCGGATCTTGCCGGTGTCGCCTATGCCGGAGCACCTGCATGAGTATTGAAGCGGCCAGTACATTGGTCTCCATTCTCGGCGCTTACGCGGCCATAGGCGTCCTTGTTGGCTTGATCGTGGTAACAGTCGGCGCAAAGCGTATAGATCCCGCAACGGCCGGAATGCCACTACAGGCCCGCGCGATCATCCTGCCGGGGGCGGCTGTCCTGTGGCCGTTGATGCTGGTCAAGCTGTTCACGCAGAAAGAGCCGCCTCTCTCATGAAACGCCAGCACCGCCGCCGACACTTGATCACGTGGATTATCCTGCCGCCTGTACTGGCGGTCATTCTCTGGCTTGCCATTCAGGTGCGCCCGGACCCGCCGCTGAATGAGACATTGCCCCCATCACTCGTTGAGGCGGCAAGCTAATGTCTCATGGTTACAATGCAGTCGGCTGGACGCCCTTCAAGAAGCGCTTCGATCGCTGGATGCTCGCAGGTGTCGGACTTTATCTGATCGTTTTCGTGGCTGCGTCGGTTCTGGCTCCACCGGCTGGCGAAAGCTTCACGCCCATCCAGATCCTGATCCGGGCGACGGGGACGCTCGCTTTCCTGCTGCTCACTTTCATCCTGTGTATCGGCCCCGTCGCTCGCATGACGGACCGGTTCAAGCCGTTCCTGTTCAACAGGCGTCATCTCGG
Organism: Pseudomonadota bacterium; assembly: GCA_039818545.1. GTDB lineage: Bacteria > Pseudomonadota > Alphaproteobacteria > Caulobacterales > Hyphomonadaceae > JANQQC01. The sequence goes on along the minus strand of JBCBTR010000015.1, from coordinate 6,239 downwards.
CGTTACGACCTTCCTGATCGGACTCGCGCATGCGGGGCTCGTTCTACTCTGGTATCACGGCTTCTCGGACCTGAATGTCCTCGTCTCGCTGTTCGCTTCGAACCCCCGATACGATTCACTCGCGGGTTTTCCGTTTGAGTCACTGGGCTTTGTCGCACTGCTGATCATGCTGATTATGGCCACGACCAGCCACGATTTCTGGAATGCCAATCTAGGCCCGGGCGTCTGGAAGACTCTGCATATGGGGGTCTACCTCGCCTATGGATTACTCGTGGCGCATGTCGCGCTGGGTGCGATCCAGTTCGAGAAGCATCCTGCCTATGTTGCGCTGCTGGTGGCTGGTGCCGCGATTGTCTCGTTCCTGCACCTGTACACGGCCCTTGCCGGTTCAAGGATTGATGGTGGAACGATCCTGAATGCCGGATGGATCAGGGTTGGTGCGACGGCGGATATTCCGGATGGGCGGGCCTTGATCCTTCAACCGGAGAACGCCGAACGCATCGCCGTTTTCCGTGATGGAAACAAGATCGCTGCCATCTCCAATGTGTGCCGGCATCAGGGCGGTCCTCTTGGGGAGGGTCGGATCATTGATGGCTGCGTGACCTGCCCATGGCATGGCTTCCAGTACCGCCTTGAAGATGGACGATCGCCGGCACCCTTCACGGAAAAGATTTCGACCTACCCCACCAAGATTGAGAACGGGGTTGTGTTTGTGAACCCTGAGCCAAACCCACCCGGAACCGAGGAAGCCCCCTCCCTCATCGGAGCCAAGTCATGAGCGACAACGACTTTTTCATCGGTTGGGCTGAGGAAGCTCCTGAGCCTGATCGCCGGTTCTTCCTCGGCGCAGGCCTCGGTCTAATGACCACCACCGCGGGACTGGCGGGCAGTCTCGCTGTCTTGCAGCAGAGGCCTGGTGCCGGAACCTGGAATCAAGGCGCGGTCCGGGAGTGGACAGGCATCATCACTGGCCAGCCCTACGCGATGCTGCGTACAGTGGATATCGACGGCACGCCGAAGACCGCGCTCCTTTCCTGTCTTGGAAAGTGTGGCGTCGCAGCACGCGTTGGGTCTCTTGAAGGGCAACCCGTTGTGGTGAAGGGAAGCCTGATACAACGTGGCAAGCACGCCATGATCGCCGTTGCCGATGGCATGGACTGGATCAAGCCGCTGTCCGAGCCCTTACCGGCGGATCTCGCTTTCCCTGACCTTGAGCGGGTAGGCCCCGTCAGTCTTGTCGGCGAGATCCTTGACCCGAAATGCTGGTTCGGCGCGATGCGCCCGTCAGAAGGCAAAGTACATAAGTCCTGCGCCGCACTATGCATTCGCGGTGGGCTGCCTCCGGCATTCTACGCGAAAACACAATCTGGGACGAGCGCGCTGATGATCATGACCGATGCCGGCGATGCGCATGGCGAGGCCCTGCTCCCCTTCGTGGCAGACCCGGTGAAGGTCTCCGGTCAGGTGCGGCGGTGGGGCGACCTGCTGCTTCTGGACAACCCCGTCTCGGCAATCAAACGCATTTAGTCGTTGAGAGAAGACTGAGCTGATTCAGTCGGAAATACCGGGGATCGCCTCGACTTTTCTCAACAGGCGCTCAAGGCTGGGTGCCCTTGCGACGCGCCTATCGCGTTCGTCGAAAAGCGCATAGCCTCCGTCTTCTTTCTTCAATGGAAACCGTCGCCAATGCGCCTTTGTCCGGAAAATCCAGATCTCTCGCGGCTGATCGCCGGTCGCGGCCCAGCCGGACCAGACATGATCCTGCGGGACAGCCCGCCAGAGGCTGTCAATCGTTTCGATTTCGCGGGCGGTAAAGCGGTCCATGCCTGACACTGAATCGGAGTCGGTTAAAGAGAGCCTTAAAGGCTCAGGCATGTCGGGCAATGCCAAAGGCGCATTGTTCATGATCGTTTCCGGCTTTGCGTTCACGATCTTCGCTGTGCTCGCAAAGATATTGTCAGCAGAGCACAGCCCTGCCTTCCTGGCCTTCTGGCGATCCTTTTTCGCGCTCGTGCTGAGCGTTCCGTTCATTATCGGTGGCGGCTGGGCGCTTCTTCGCGTGACGAAGCCCGGTCTCGTGCTGGTTCGGAGCATATTCGGGACGTTCGGGTTCCTGCTCAGCCTTTTTGCGATCTCGGACGCTTACGGACTGCCCTTGTCACAATTCAATGCCATCTCCTTTTCGAGGGCCCTGTTCGTGACTGTGCTGGCTGCCCTCGCCCTGCATGAATCGGTCGGCGCACATCGCTGGGGCGCGGTGATCGTTGGCTTCATTGGCGTGCTGATCATGGTGCTGCCTGGGGGCGGCGCAGGAGACGTTTCGATCGGCACATGGCTCGCGCTTGGGTCAGCTGCGTCGCTTGCCGGTGCGATCGTGCTCGTGAAGTCCCTGTCAGCGACTCATAAACCGATCACTCTGCTGATCTGGGCCAACATCCTATCGACAGTTTTCCTGTTGCCTTTCGCATGGCTCCACTGGTCAGCCCCAAGCCTGGAAGACTGGAGCGTCATTGGCTTGATGTCAGCGTGCGCGTTTGGCGGACAGTACTGCTACATCAAGGCCATGAGCATCGGCGACGCGTCGTTCCTGTCCCCCATGGATTATCTGCGACTGCCAATGGCAACGGCGGCCGACTGGCTGCTGTTTCGCCTCCTGCCGGGCCTTTACATCTGGCTCGGCGCGGCCCTGATCGTCAGCTCAACACTCTACATTACCGTCCGCGAGGCGCGGCGCAGAGGGCTTATGCGCGATTCCAAGCCCCCGCTCTGAGTGTGCTGTGCATTGCTGAGTTGTGCTCCCGATCTCGCCAAGGCAGAAACCAGTCATGATTGACGATGCGATCAAAGCTTTTCTCGACCGGTTCAAACCGCCGGAACTCAAGGTGCCCGATTTTTCCGGGCTGGACTGGAAGCAATCCACTGACCGCTTGCGGCAGAGCTTTCACAGGGCGAGCCGTTCTGTGGAGCAGGATGCGCCGCATATGGCCGAGCTATCGACGCTCGCTGTGGACGGCGCTGACGGGGCTCTGAAAGCACGCCTTTACACGCCCATGGGCGCTGGCATCGGACCCGGGCCGGGAATCGTCTTCTACCATGGCGGCGGCTTCATGTTGGGCGATCTCGATAGCCATGACATGGTTTGCAAACGTCTGGCTGATGGGTCGCGCTGCCGCGTTCTGTCCGTGGACTACCGGCTTGCACCGGAGGCGCGGTTTCCCGCAGCCCATGCAGACGCGGAGGCCAGCTGGCGTTGGGCGGTTGAACGTGCCGACCTGATCGGCATGGATCCCGACCGAATTGCCGTTGCGGGTGACAGTGCCGGCGGTAATCTCTCAGCCTTCATCGCACAGGAAATGAACCGATCAGACGGCCCAGCGCCGGCCTTTCAGCTCCTGCTCTACCCCCTTGTACAGTTTGTGGATATTCGCTCCAAGAAGCTCCCCTTCCAGGAAGGCGGCTTCTTTATCTCACCAAATCTGTTTGACTATTTCCGTGACGGATACGTTGAACGCGAGACCGACCGTATGGACCCCAGAGTGTCGCCCTTGTTTGCTGATGATGACGACTTCAAAGGTCTGCCGCCAGCACATTTCGTCCTGTGTGGCTGGGACCCGCTCAAGGATGAAGGCAAAGCCTACGCCGACAAGATGGCGCGATGGGGGGTGCCTGTAACGATCCGCGAGCACCCCGGAATGGTTCATGGCTTCATGAACCTGACGGCGGTCTCGGTGCCTGCCCGCGACGCGATCAAGGCCGCAGGCGAAGTCGTTGGTCGCGCGCTTGGCGCTCTCGACTAGACGCAAAGAAAAAGGGCGACCCCGAAGGACCGCCCTTGCTCGTTGATTGCAGTTGTCGACTAGAACTGCTGCGTAATGCCGATCTTGACCATTCTGCCAAACGGATTGTGCGTAAACGCATCATAGTTGAGGTCCGTTGCTGCTGCGGGCGGGTCCTCATCCGTCAGGTTGAATACCGTCGCCGACAGCCGGGTTTTCCCTTCGAACAGCGACAGATTGTAAGTAATGTCGTGTGTGATGTGGCTGTCGATTGTCTCGAACGCCGGCAGTGGTGGGGCGGCATCCTCGTACTCGTCGGTGTAGCGCAGATTGTAAGTCAGCGTGTGTGGTCCCGTCTGCGCTCTTGCGAAGATGTTCCCGCGTAGTTCAACCAGAGTCTGGAATGGCGTGCCTTCATTGATGAAGCCGACAAAGTCATCGCCCTCAGCGAGAAGAATCCCATCACGGTTCAGGAAGTCCTCACTCTCGTAGCTGAGCGTGTAGGTGCCTTGTGCGCCGACTGAGAGGTCAACATTGTTGTACTCCCAGGCATACTCACCAAAGAAGTCGATACCGTCAGTTGTGATATCGGACCCGTTGATCAGTTGGCGTTCGATCCGTTGGATGCCAGCTGCAGGTGTGCCGATCGGGAAGATCACCGCACGAAGCGAGTCGCAGGTCGGGCTCCCTACACCAGCACCGCCATCTTCACAGCCGTTGGCCGTGTAGGCTGAGACCACCTGGTTGAAGTTCTCCAACTGGAAAGGCTTCTCGAAATCGAACCGCCAGTAGTCGAGTGATCCGGTGAAACCACCAGCATCAAACAGAACGCCGATATTGGTCGACAGTGCTGTTTCAGGTTCGAGGTCTGGATTACCGATCGTATCGATGGCCTTGAACGCCGTCGTTGGTGCAACGAAGGCGAGCGATGTGAAGCGGCCACCCAGGGAGCTTTGCGGAGCTCCGCGGAAGGTCGTCGACACGGACCCCCGCAAGGCGAGATTATCGGTCGCCTGGAACTTTGCAGCAATCTTCGGATCGAAGGTCGCTCCTCCATTCTGTTCGCCATAGTCTTCGAACCTAGCCGCCAGCTGGATATCCAGACGATCGCTCACCGGCAAAGCCAGCTCACCGAAGAAGGCATAGATCGTCCGCTCGAAACGACTCGGGAAAGAGCCGGAGAGGAAGGCGAATTGACCTGTCTCAGACCCCGTGCAGTCCAGCGAGCCGACAAAACCCTGCGTGATCGATGCAGGATTGTTGAACGGGCATGGGAACAAATTCAGATTCACGAGATCCGGCACAGAGAAGTCGAATACTTCCTGCCGCGCTTGCGCACCCACAGCATAGCCAATTTGACCTCCGTCCAGCGCCCACTTGGTGTCGCCACTGAACACAAGATCGGCAACAAGGAGTTCGTTCTTAGTCTTCGAATAAAACTCCTCGATCAACCAATCCAGAAGCTCTGGCGAATTCGCGACGCTTGGATCGAAGCCGGGATTATCCAGGCCGGTGACAGCCGAAGTCTGGATCGCGTTCGAAAACGGGTTGTAGTATTCGCACGGACCGACACCGGCTGTCCCGGTGGCAGGATCGCAACCCGGACCGCCAAGTCCGCGCAAAGCGAAGGCTGACCGTTCCACGGACATGTCCTGCCCTTCGGTTTTCCGATTTCGAACAGACCATGCGAGATTGAAGTCGTAGTTTACAGCACCATCAAAGAGCGGTCCGTCCATGCCGATGCTCGCACGGTACTGGTTTGTCAGGCGTTGCGCGTCTTCGGGCTGACCGCCGCGGACACCGGCCACACCCGTGTATCGGCCCCAGAACAGAAGCACCTCGTTTGGATCGAAGCGGGCTGCAAAGTCGGGGTTCGCCGCCATGAATGCAATGCGGCCGGGGTGGTTTGGCAAGATTGCGCGATCGGGTCCTAGAAGCGTCTGGGGTGGATATGCCGGTGACGTTTTCCATTCAGGTATGTCGACTTCAGCGTACGCAGCTTCGAAACGAAGATTCTGCTGTCCGAGCTCGTAGGAAGCTGACGTGAAGAGCTTCACCGACTCTGTCTTTTCAATGAGATTGTCAAAGAAGGTGAACTGGAAACCACAGCGTGTGCCGTTTCCAGGTATCGGGCCTTGACCACCAAGTGCAAGACAGTTGGGGTCTGCATTGAAGAGCCCACCGCCATTCGCTGCGTCGGGCGTGAGATCCACGAATGAACCCGGGTTGCCAATCGACGAGATGCCGCCCTGTGGATTGTCGGCAAAGTCACGGATTGCCCAATCGCGGTCCTTAATGTTGAGCTCCCCGCGCGTGCTGTACTCCGCAGCTGCCATAACTTGAAGCTTGCCGAAATTATGCCCCCAGATGGCACCGAACTCACTGTCGCCATCGCTATCCTGAATGAACTGATGTGACGCACGCAGTTCAAAGCCCTCGAAATCATCGCGTGTAATAAAGTTG
>JBCBTR010000014.1:0-18861 GCA_039818545.1 Pseudomonadota bacterium | reverse complement strand
CTGACAGACGGTCGCAATACACCACGCGACGTGTTCGGCAGCCGGGCCTTCGACCGCCTCATTGAAGAGCTGAAAGGACGCTACGATCTCATCGTGATCGATACCGGTCCGCTTCTTCTGATGGCTGAGGCACGGGTTCTCGCCAGCAAGGTCGATCAGGTCATTGTCGCTGCCAAGTGGCGCTCGACCGGTCGCCAGTCTGTGCAGCAGTCACTGTCCATCCTGAAAGAATTCAACGCCAATGTTGCCGGTGTTGTCCTGACATTCGTCGACATGCGTCGCCGTCGTCACCACAATTACGGCAACGCGAACTACAAGGCGTACTCCAAGTACTACACGCAAGGTTAGGGCACTCGGGTGCCCCATCCGGACGGCCACTCCTCGCGGAGTGGTCGTTTGCGTTTAGGGGACGCTATTCGCGCAAATTGACGATGGGCGTCTGTGTACACTTGGCGAGATTGTGGATGTCGCCATACAGAGTGTGCCCGACAAAATAGACCGCATTGTCCGGCACTTCAGTGCCCTCGGGGATCGTCCAGCTCATGGTGTCACCGGCATCAGCCGCCGACATCATCACTACGTGGCCTGTATCGCGGAACCCCATGCAGTCTCCGCCGAGATCGCCATTGCCGGCATCATCGGCCGTACCGGGCTCGCCAACTTCCAGTCCCCAATGAATCATATAGGTCGTGATGCCATTGGCGGCCTCGTCGATGCGGACGCCGGACTCATCGATGGCGGGTTTCATCGTGAGCACGCCGCCAATGGTCGGGCCGGGATCGGTGTCGGTAAAGACGATGGAACCGCTCTCCGGGCCGTAATGAGGGTCCGGCGGGGAGGCATAAGCGCCAACGGGCAGGGCCGTCTTGTTCATCAGCTCGATCTTGTCGGCATCGTATAGCGCTTCAGCCTCGTTGGCCGTGTCAGCCATAGCGGCGTGATCGTGCGCTGGGTTATCTGCTGCGCTGAGATGCTGGCAGGCGGCAAGCAGGCCGAGCGCGAGCAAGGATATCGTGTGTTTCATGGTCTCCCCTCCGTTTATGCTTTCACAGTAGCGGGCAGGGACGCCTTGAACAGGGCTGCAGGTCAGGCGATGTCCTGGTTCCAGACAGAGCGGATGTGCGCGTCTGTGTCGGGGTCGAGGCCAAGCCAGGCGAGCCGGCTCCGGTCTGCATCGACGATCACAAACCGGTCCGATGCGCCGGAGAACGAGCCCAGCCGGTCGCGGATCTTGGCGATGCGCTCTTCCGATCTCAGGATGAAGACGCCGGGTGCCGCCTCAACGAAGCGGCCAAGTGTGTTCAATGTGGCGGTTACGGCGCTGGGGTTGGGGCCTTCGGCCTGCGCAATCACCACATAATTGGTCAGTGTCTGCTCTTCAGGTTCGACGGAAGTCGGGCGGACGGAGAGAATTTCCGCGATTTCGGGTGTTTCGGCGGCCCTCTGGAAGGCGGAGAGGTCGCCTTTGCAGACCATCGTATGGCTGGCGATCCGGCCTTCCTTCGTAAAAACCTTCATCTGGCCAAGGGTGTAGGGGCCATAAATCGTCTCACCCGCTCGCACCCGCCAGATGGCAGGGTCAACATTGTTAAGATCGAGCGGGGTATCGGAGGGCATGTGACCTTGCGGGATGCTTGATTCTGATCTGCCAGAGGTGTCCGATGAATGTGAATAAATTGGAAAAGGATGTGCCGCGCCATGGCTGATTACGAATTTGCAAACGTCACCAAAGAAGGCCCCACGCTGATCGTCGAGATCAACCGGCCCGAGAAAATGAACGCGCTTCACCCGCCAGCCAACAAGGAGCTTGGCCAGATTTTCGATGATTTCGCGGCGGATGACGATCTTTGGGTCGCCATCATCACCGGCGCAGGCGACCGGGCGTTCTCAGCCGGGAACGATCTGCGCTATCAGGCCGAGGGCGGGGAAATGTTCCCGGTCCCATCAGGCTTTGGCGGGCTGACCAATCGTTATGACCTTAAGAAGCCTGTCATCGCGGCTGTGAATGGCGTCGCCATGGGCGGCGGGTTTGAGATCGCGCTCGCCTGCGATCTTATCATCGCATCCGACAATGCGCGGTTTGCGCTTCCCGAGCCAAAGGTTGGCCTTGCAGCGCTTGCTGGCGGCCTGCACAGGCTCCCGCGCCAGATTGGCCTGAAGCGCGCCATGGGCATGATCCTGACTGGCCGTCATGTGCCAGCTGACGAAGGTAAGGAGCTGGGCTTCGTCAACGCTGTCGTGCCGCAGGCCGAGCTGATGGATGAAGCCAAGCGCTGGGCCGGCATGATCGGGGAGTGTAGCCCGATGTCTATCCGGGCCTCCAAGGAAGCAGTGATGGGCGGCCTCGACATTGCGAACTTCGAAGAGGCGTTTCAGACGCGCTTTCCAGCAGTGGTCGATCTGTTCAAAAGCGAGGACTTCATCGAAGGGCCGCGAGCCTTCGCCGAAAAACGCAAACCGGAGTGGAAAGGCCGCTAGTCGGCTGCGGGCGCTTCGGCACCGCGCAGGAACCGGACGGCGAATGCATTGCGGTGTCGGCGGACGACTTCGCCCGACAGATTGCCGGTTTTCACAATCTCGCCCACAAACGGGGCGGGGCCGCTGGCTTCAAAGCTTGCGCCCGTCAGTGAGATATCGACCACCGTGCATTGGATTTGTCGTCCATCCGCGCGGGTGACCATTGCAGGTCCGCTTGCGACGTGGCGGGGGGCTTCGCGATCTTCTGACAGATCCAGCTCTTCGCGGTTCAGCAACCAGGTCAGACGGTCTGCCAGCTTGTCTTTCTTGTGCGGGGAGACCTTGAAGGCAATCGCGAACCCATCGGGTGTGTGACGGATGACGGTGGTGGCCACGCGGCCGAACTCGTCGAAGTAGCAGATGAGGTCTGAGCCTTCCGGCGGCTGCTGGGCGGCGTGCACGAGTGCCCCGCTGCAGGACAGGTTGCGGGTGCGCAACGTGTGATCATCGCCAGAGTCGCTCAGGAACCGTCCTTCAATTTCGAGATCGACGCGTTTGTTACGGCGGCGGTCGCGTGCCGAACGGATGTTCGACTCCAGTGAATGTGTGTCCGAGCGCATTGCCGACATGCCAATCTCCAGCCGCCACTGCGGCTCCAAAGAACGCTTATTCTGCCTGAGGTAGCGTAATTGGGTTCACAAAGTGTTGCTGAAATCGCGGTAACCGCACATATCTGTGCGAGAAAAATCTTAGGGAATGATGGAGGTTCAGCGTGGCTGAGGCGGCGGGTCGGAAAGATTATGACTATGTGATCGTGGGGGCCGGCAGCGCGGGCTGTGCGCTGGCCAACCGGTTGAGCGCGGACCCTGATATTCGTGTCTGCCTGATCGAAGCGGGCAAGAAGGATAACAGCCTGATGGTGCGCATGCCCGCAGGTGTCGGCTCGCTCCTGAAGGAAGAAAACGATTACAATTGGGGCTTCACGACCGAACCGCAGAAACACATGAACGGGCGCCGGCTTTACTGGCCACGTGGGCGCGGCTGGGGCGGTTCCTCCTCCATCAATGGGATGATCTACATTCGCGGTCACGCCCGCGACTATGACCAGTGGCGTCAGATGGGCCTGTCCGGCTGGAGCTATGCGGACGTTTTGCCGTATTTCCGGAAATCAGAGTCTTACGAAGCGGGTGCCGATGCCTTTCACGGCGACACCGGCCCGCTGAATGTCACAGACAGCCCGATGAGCAACCCGGTCTACCGCGCCTTCATCAAGGCGGGAGAGGAAGCGGGCCACAAGACCACGCCAGACTTTAACGGGGCCCAGCAGGAAGGCTTCGGGCCTTACCAGCGGACCATTCATGCTGGGGAGCGCTGGAGTGCGTCATTTGCCTATCTCCGGCCGATTGAGGGTGTGCGTTCGAACCTTGAGGTCGTCTCGACCGGACTGGTCACCAAAGTGCTGATCGAGGACGGTAAGGCCGTCGGCGTTGAAGCCGTTGAAGGCAAGGGCGGCGCGACGCGAACCATTCATGCGGCACGTGAGGTGATTGTTTGTGCAGGCGCGGTTCAGTCTCCTCAAATCCTCATGCTGTCCGGGATTGGCGATCCTGACGCGCTTGGGCGGTTTGGTATCGAGACCAAGGTGAGCGCCAAGGGCGTCGGCAAGAATTTGCAGGATCATCTCGATGTGACCGTCATCCATGAGATGACTCAGAAGCTTTCGGCCTATTCCCAGCAGGCGGGGCTGAAGAAACTTGCCGTTGGTCTTAACTACATCACGCGGAAAAAGGGGGCCGGCGCGGATAACTTCCTGCAGGCCGGAGCCTTCCTGAAATCCCGCGAGGGCCTCGATCGCCCCGACATCCAGCTGCATCTGGTGAACGCGATGATGGTCGATCATGGCCGGGTCGAGGTGAAGCGGGACGGGTTCACCGTCCATTCCTGCCAGCTGCGGCCGGAGAGCAAAGGCACGATCTCCCTGCGTTCGGCAGATCCGTTCGATCATCCGGTGATCGATCCGAACTATCTGGAATCGGAAGAAGATCGTCGGGTCATGCGCGAGTCAGTGAAGATGGTGCGCGAGGTCTGCGGGCAGTCATCGCTGAGCCCGTATCGCGGGGCCGAATTCCTGCCCGGAAAGAGCGTGAAGACGGATGAGGATATCGATGCGTTCGTGCGGCGCACCGGCGAGACGATCTATCACCCGGTTGGTTCTGTCAGCATGGGCGCGGGAGATGATGCGCCGCTTGATGACCAGCTGCGCGTGAAAGGGGTTGAAGGACTGCGCGTCGTCGATGCCTCGGTCATGCCAACGCTGGTCGGCGGCAACACGAATGCCCCGACGATCATGATTGCAGAGAAAGCTGCTGACATGATCCTCGGTCACGCGCCGTTGGCCGCGAGTGCGCCGGAACTTGAGACGGCCTGACGGTTGGGACGTGACAGACTAGCTGTTTGAAACGACGAGGCGCGGGCCCTGACGCTCCACAAGGCGCGCGGCGGGCATGATGGCTTCAACGGCGTGGATCCAGAGTGACTGGCTGCCAATGGCCTGCGGTGAACCGAGGATCTGGTAAAGACCGAGCATACGATCCGGGCGCGGATCGTCATTGGAACGAGCAAGCGGCGCAAGCGAGACTTCGAGGCCAATGGTGCGGCGATCAAGTGTTTGTCCGCGGCCATGAATGATCCCGGGTTCGCCCTCATGGATGACGGATGCGAGCAGTGCGGATACCCGGCTGCGGTCACCTTCGCGCCACAGATCGGTGAAATCGCGGTCGTGCAGGACACGGCCTGTAACCGCGCTCAGGTTCGGCCCGGCATTACGGAAGACCCAGCCGCCGTCGCGGGCCCGGCGCAGCACGAACAGGTGCGACAGCAGGTCTGCTGGGGTCGGGATACTGTCGGCGTGCGTCTCACCTGGATGATCAGGGTAGGCGAGCCGGCGCCAGGCGTTCAGCATGGCGCGGGAATTGGGATGCAGAGATCTGTCGATCATTCGGGGTCGTCCTGAAATCGGTGTGTTGTGCGCCCTCTTTTGGGGTGCTTCGTCCGACGTCTATCGCAATGAATAGGCCAGTTTGCGCCGATACGCCTGCTGCGCGAGTCCTGTGCCAGATTGTGGCTCAGCTCCCCGTCAGGGAGAAGGTTGAGCGGTCTGTCAGCCCCATTCAGGGGAACATGAATTCGGGGCAATTCTGCGTCGTCTCACGACGGCACATGTGTGCGCGGCGTGGCTTCCTGATCACAATCGTGTGGGATCGGCAGTCATTGCTGCACCTGTGGTTGCCTTTGCCACGAAGCCAGATACCTCCCTACCTAGTGACCATTTGGTCACCGAAAAACAGATCCTCATGGGAGTGAATTAGTGAAAGACTTCACGCGAAAAACCTTGTCTCAGTTCTCCATCCGGACCGCCCTCAGCGCCGGTGTTGGCATGGGCGCGCTGCTTGTTGCTGCGCAGCCCGCCATGGCTCAGGAAGATGACACCGAAACGCGCACACTGCAGACCGTTACAGTCACCGCGACGAAACGCGAGCAGACCCTGCAGGACGTTCCGGTCGCTGTGTCTGTTGTCGACAACACCGCTATCGAGAAGGCCGAGATCCAGGATCTTGGCGATCTTCAGTCGCTTGTGCCGTCCCTGTCCGTGGGCCAGCTCCAGTCGTCCGCAAACACCAATTTCATCATTCGCGGGTTCGGCAACGGCGCGAACAATGCCGGGATCGAGCCGTCGGTTGGCGTGTTCATTGATGGCGTATATCGCTCACGCTCGGCCGCGCAGATTGCAGACCTTCCAAACCTCCAGCGTGTTGAAGTCTTGCGGGGTCCTCAGTCGACCCTGTTCGGCAAGAACGCATCGGCAGGTGTGATCTCCATCGTCACGCGCGCCCCTCAGTTCGAACAGTCAGGCTCGCTTGAAGCCAGCGTCGGCAACTACAATGCCTTCCGCCTGAAGGGCGACATTACCGGACCGCTTTCAGACAAGGTCGCCTACAGCCTGTCGGCCAATTACAATACGCGCGATGGTTATGCCGACGATCTTGCAACCGGCTCTGACGTCAACCAGCGCGATCGCTGGGGTGTGCGCGGTCAGTTGCTGATCGAGCCAACCGAAGACCTGAGCTTCCGCATCATCGGTGATTTCGACAAGATTGATGAAATCTGCTGTGTCGCCGGAAATGTGGTCAACGGACCGACCGGAGACGCGATCTTCGCACTTGGCGGCGCAATCGACGCCGGCGACCCGTTCTCCTACGAGGTCTTCAACAATTTCGATTCCGACAATGAGATCGAGAACTCCGGCGTGTCGCTTGAGACCAATTACGATTTCGATTTTGCCACGCTGACGGCGATCACCGCCTATCGCAGCTCGGACGCGACCACCAATCAGGACTCTGATTTCACGAGCGCCGACATTGTCGGCCTTAACCTGAACGAGACCGAGATCGAGACATTCACGCAGGAAATCCGGCTGACATCACCCGGCACGGGCCGCGTCGACTGGATGATCGGCGGGTTCTACTTCGACGAGACTGTCGAAATCGAGAATGACTTCCAGACGGGCGTGGATTTCCGCAATTACGGGTCAATCCTGGCAATCCAGGGTGCCGCAGCAGCGGCAGGTGGCCCCGTCCCTTCAGCCTCTGACATTCTGGCCGGTCTGGGCGCAGGCGTCCTGACGAGCCCCTATGAAACAGTCGAAGGCCTGCTGGGCGTGCCGGTTGGCACATTTGGCGCTCCGGGCGTCGGGCCTCGCGAGAGCTTTGGGCAAGACAACTCGGCCTACTCGATCTTCGGAACGCTCGACTTTCACTTTACCGACCGCCTGACGGGTACCGCCGGGTTGAACTATACAAGTGATGACAAAGACGCGTTTGGCACTTCGGTGAATACCGACGCGTTCTCCAATCTCGTGCTTCCACCTCCGCTGGCCGGCTTGGCTACGCTGCAGTTCCTGCCAACCCTTCAGGACTTCCCGAACGTTGTTGAGGGTGGCTCCACGAATGACAGCAACACGACGTACACACTGCGTCTCGCTTATGACGCGACCGACAACATCAATGTCTACGGATCGTTTGCGACCGGCTTCAAAGCGTCCTCCTGGAACCTGTCCCGGGATAGCCGTCCGCTGCCGGCGGACTTCGCAACGCTGGTCGGCAACGGGCTTGCAGAGAACAACCTGACGACGGGCACACGCTTTGCGGGACCGGAAGAATCCGAAGTCATTGAACTCGGCGTCAAAGGCCAGTTCGACACGTTCGGCTTCAATTTGGCGATCTTCGATCAAACCATCGAAGGTTTCCAGTCGAACGTCTTCACAGGGACCGGCTTTGAGCTTCTCAATGCGGGTGAGCAGTCCACCAGCGGTGTTGAATTCGACGCAACATGGAACGCGACGGCGAACCTGACACTCGGTTTCGCCGGTACGTTCCTTGATCCCGTCTATGACAGCTTCCCAAATTCTGCCAGCGGCGATCTCTCCGGACAGCAGCCATCTGGTATTCCGGAAATCTCAACCTCCACCACGGTCAACTATGACTTTGTCATCAATGACTGGGATGCGTTCGTGCGGGCCGACTGGCAGCACACAGGAGACTCCGACTTCTTCGACGATCCTGGCAACCAGGCACTGATCGATGCAGCCGGGTTCGATCGCGGATCAGACCTGATCAATGCGTCTGCTGGCTTTGTGACCGCGAACGGCATTGGCGTGTCGATTTGGGGTCGCAACATCTTCGACGAAGAGTTCGTGACGACCGCGTTCCCATCGGTCGCTCAGGCGGGGTCGCTCTCGGGCTACCCGAACCAGCCGGCGACGTACGGTGTCACCGTGCGCAAGACGTTCTAGCGTCCTGCACTCTCGATATGGAAAAGCCCGCGCTGGAAACAGGGCGGGCTTTTTCTTTGAGAGCTTCGATTTTGAGCGGGGCGGGCGGGTCAGCTCGCCGTGCTTGCCACTTCTTCTTTCTCCGGCCCACGCAGCTCATCCATCGACCGAATAGCTTTGGCCGCGCTGATGCGGACAAGATGCCGGCCCTTTTCATCGCGCCAGTCTGCCTCGACAAACCCGGTCGTGCGGCCCCGGCTGACAAGACGGCCTTCAATGGTGATGAGCCCCTGCTGCACAGGCCGGAAGATGCGTGTGGTCAGTTCCATTGTCGTGAACCACTCGCCGTCTTCCAATGCAGAGGCCATCGTCATGGAGACGATGTGGTCTGAAAAGCCAGCGACCCAGCCCCCGAAGACGCGGCCGGAATTGATGTCGCGGTCGCCGTCATTGGGCCACTCATAAACAGTGTGGCCATACGAGACCTCTTTCAGCCAGAGGTCCGGCCGGATGCCCATATTCTTAATGCCGGGCGGAAACTCCCACTCACCGGTTTTCAGGCGATCGAAAAAGGCCTGCTGCTGGCCAGACAATTCAGTGCGTTGTGTCATTGAGGTGCGTAAGCCGTAACCTTGATTTCGACGAGGCTGCGCTCGGGGAAGAGGCGCGTGACGCCAATCGCGGTCCAGGACGGATAGGGCTGCTTGATCCACCTGTCTTTCACGCGGGTGTAGGCCCCGACATGGCTCATCATGTCCACATGATAGGTCGTGACGTCGACGATATCATCCCAGCCGGCCCCCGACGCTTTCAGGACGCTGTCGATCGAGACAAAGGCCCGCTCGATTGCGGCTTCCTGATCGGCCTCTGTCTCGCCGTCGCGATAGGAGGCGACGATGCCAGACAGGTAGATCATGTCGCCTGCGCGGGTCGCGGGGGCGAATTTCAGGCTTTCATAAGTGTCGCGCCGGTCGTCCGGCACAATAACTTCGCGAGGCATCTGGAGTTCTCCCGGATTAGGTAATGGTCGCGCCGCCATCGACGACGTGCATTTGGCCGGTGGTGAAGCTGCCGGCGCGGGAGCCGAGGTAGACCGCGATGCCTGCCAGCTCTTCCGGCTCGCCAATGCGTTTCAGCGGCGTGCCGGCGGTGGAGCGTTTCAGTGTTTCCGGATTCTCCCAGAGCGCGCGGGCGAAGTCCGTTCGGATCAGGCCGGGCGCAATGGCGTTCACGCGGACATTGTCAGGTCCGTACTCGGCGGCGAGGTTCCGCACGAGTTGGAAGTCTGCCGCCTTGGAGATGTTGTAGGCCCCGATCACGGGAGAGGCGCGCAGGCCGCCAATTGAGGAGACGATGATGATCGAGCCGTCCTTGCGCTCCCGCATCTCAGGAACACACATCTGCACCAGCCAGTGATTGGAAATGATGTTGTTCGAGAGGATCTTTTCGAAGGCATCATCGGAGATGCCTTCCATTGGCCCATAATAAGGGTTCGACGCAGCATTGCAGACAACGATATCGACCTTGCCGAACGCCTCTTTGGTGGCATCGACCATCTTCTGCAATTCTTCCTTGGATGAGATGTTGGCCGGAACGGCGATCGCGGTTCCGTCGCCATGCTTCTCGTTTAGCGCCCCGGCCACTTCCTGACACGGCCCCGGCTTGCGCGAGGAGATTGTCACCTTCGCACCGTGATCGGCCATGGCTTCAGCGATTGCCTTGCCGATGCCCCGAGACGAGCCTGTGATGATCGCCGACTTTCCTGATAGATCGAAAAGGCTCATAGCCTGCACTCCCATTACTGTTTTGCGGCACAGTAAGGCGGGCGTGTGGTCGCGGCTAGGGGTCTCGCTAGGGAATGAAGCGGCGGCCTAAAGCTGCCATTCATCGATCAGGATTTTCGCAAGCTGTTCGGTCCGTTGGCGGACCACATCCGGCGTCCAGGCTTCGATATCGCGCAGATCTTCCGTCAGTGCGAAGACCTCCACGCCGTCCTGAAAATAGATCGCCTTCTTGGCCCGGTAGTCCAGCCGGTCGGCCTGCTGGTTCACCGCGCGCGGCAGCAGGACGAAGTTGCCCAGCGCGTCGCAGAGCTCGCGGCGTTTCTGCGGGTCCGGCCATGTTTTCAGCCAGAAACTCTCTTCCTCGATATTGCGGGGCAGAACATGCTCCACGGTTGCATCGGCCTCGGGCGGAAGGGTGGAGCCGCCCTTGAGCGCGGCATTCAGCCGGAGCGCCATGGATCGTCTCTGATTGAACGTGGCGAAGCGCCCAAGCAGGCGGTCGCGTGATCGCTTGGCTTCGTCGCGGCTGATCGCGAAGGGCCCGCTGCGGCCATCAATCTTCTTGCGCGAACCCGCCAGTTCCACAACGCGCCTGTAGCGTTTGTTGCGCTGGTCACGATCATGAATGATCAGCTGAACGATGTAGCCGAGCCGTTCGAGATTGGTGAAAAACGGAATGACGGCCTCGGTATCGTCCCGGCGGTCGACGAGGAATTTCATTGCAGGTGCGCGCCAGTTCTTGTGTTCGAGCGCACGCAGCTGGTTGAGCTTGTCCCGAACGAATGTCGAATGCTCGCCAATATCGATATCGCCGGTCGTGATTTCTTCATACGCTTCGACATAGCCGGGCAGGATATTGTCGAGGAAGTCCCGTGTATCGACCTTGGAGATCACGGCGCGCCGGAAACCTGCGACCATGCTGCCCTTCGATGACTTGTCGTAGAGAAACCTGATCTGTTGCAACAGATCGTCGAAGGGTCCTCCGCCGAGGCGCGCCTCGTGCTCCAGCCATTTGCGGGCATAGTGGTCGGCTTCGTCGACATTGAAGTCCGCTTTCTCGAACAACTCCGTCTTGATGATATCGTGAGCGTTCGGTTCCTTGCCGCGCGTATTGAGAACGCGAAAGACCCGGTAGCCGGAATCACGGTCCATGACGGTCACCCTCACAACCGCGCAGCGTTGGCAGATCACATCGACCAGCGCGCGACGGGTCTCAATCGAAACATTCTTCAGCTTCTTCAGGAAGGACGCCGCATTGCCTGACATGCGCCGCTGGCTGTCACTCTCGCCGGGCTCGGCGGAGACTTTCTGCGTCGCCCCGCGCTGCTGGATTGTATCAAGGAAGAAGGGGCCATCGATATGATTGAGGGTCAGCCGCCATCGCGGGACTTCCCCCAGCATGGGCCGGTCTGGATCGCCGATCAGCGTATCGATCGCGTCAGCGACAGCGGGATCTGTTTCCAGGTCCCGGAGCACTGAAAGCAGAATCGTAAGCGTGGTCAGACGTTGCTGACCGTCCACGATCTCCTGAGGCGCGCCATCGTCAGGCCGCACCAGAACAATCGCGCCGATGAAATGATTTGAACCGCTTTCTGCTGCTTCCAGCAGGTCCCCAAGCAGTTCCTGTGCTTCGTTTTCGCCCCAGGAATAACTTCGCTGGTAAGGCGGCATGCAAAGCGCTTGCCCGGGCGCGAAGAGGCTTGAAACATCGCACTCTTGCGCACGCACTCCGAGATCCATTCTGTACTCCTACACTTGTCCCCACGCTGATCATTCGAGGTAGCCCTTGTCAGACCCCGGGGCAACGCGCCATGACAATGCGCTCACATGAATCATAGTGGCTGTGGCGGAGGAAGCACGACAATGAAGTGGGTAACCTTCCGAACGGGTGCCGGGCCTCATGCCGGCTTTGTGGACGGGACCGACATTGTCGATCTGGGGCCAGCTCCGCTGCAGTCATGGTTTGGACGGGAAGAGGACGCCCGCGCCGGCGATGGCAGGCGCATGCCAATCGCCGATGCGACCCTCATGCAGCCAATTGTCAGACCGGGCAAAATCCTCGGGATCGGTGTGAACTATGCCGACCATGCCAAGGAGAGCGTGAGCTTCACAAACCTGAAGGCGGGCGGTGTCCAGAAGTGGTTCGTAAAACAGGCCACAGCTGCAAACGGCCCCTACGATCCGGTGGAGCGGCCCGCCGTCTCGACAGACCTCGACTATGAAGGCGAGATTGTCGTGGTGATCGGCAAGCGCGCCAGGCACGTGCCGGCCAGCCGCGCGATGGAAGTGGTGGCTGGGTTTTGTGCGGGCTGTGATTATTCCGTTCGAGACTGGCAGAAAGCGAGCCCGACCGTGAATATGGGCAAGGGCTTCGATACGCATGCGCCATTCGGGCCGTGGATTGTCACCCCGGATGAAATTGGCCCCGTGACCGAGATCGGCGTACGCAGCTTCGTCAATGGCGAGCAGCGCCAGTCTGGCAATGCCGGCCAGATGATCGCGTCCATTCCCGAGCAAATCGAGCATCTGTCGACAGCGTTCACGCTGGAGCCCGGAGACGTGATTTTCACTGGGACACCCGCTGGCGTCGGACAGGCCTTCGATCCACCTCGTTTTGTGTCTCCGGGAGACGTGGTGCGGGTGGAGGTCGATGGGGTCGGGTATATCGAGAACACAATCGTTCAGGGCGATCGTCAGACGGTGATCGAGTAGCGGGCCATGAGAGCTTGGTTGATTGGTGCAATCCTGACGCTCGGCGCTTGCGCTGGTGAGGGAACCGCGACCCGGCCAGACCGGTCTGAGATCGGGCCAGCCGACTTCGCCTTGGCAAGTTGCGGCGTTCCAAATGCTGAAGACATCTGTGTGCTTCTGTCAGCCGGCGGCAAACGCCTGCTGATCAACGCGCCGGCCGGTATCGGGGAAGGATTAGGGGGCGACGAACTGGCGAGTCTCGATGCGATCCTCCTGACGGGGCTCTCGGCGCGACAGACCGAAGGACTCGACGAAGTGCGCAATCGCGGCTGGACGGCGGGTCGCCTTGTCCCCCTGAAGGTCTCAGGGCCGACAGGGCTCGACCTTCTTGCAAGGGGGTTGAATGGCGGCTTCCAGACTGCTGATGCGGTGGCGCAGGTCGAAGCCAGTCCACCGGGCGGTTTTGGGGCGGCGTTGATCTTGGCACGGGAAGGCGAGGGCCGTGGTCTGTGGACTGCCTTCGACACAGGCGACCTTACCGCAGTTGCGGTTCCGGCCGGGCGCTTCCAGCAGGCTTATCTGGTGACCTATGGCGAGGTGAAGCTGTTGATCCGGCCATGCGGTGTGCAACTTACCGGGGCACCAGCGGCCGATCTGGAGCTAACCTGTCCGGACGGCATCGCGGAGGGCGATGTCTCCTGGCCGCTGGCTGAACCTGTTGTTTTCCTGACGCGCTGAGACTCTTCCAGGCTCTGAAATGATTTCGGGGCCCTGCCTCGCCCGCAGAGCCCCGAACCCCCATTCGCCCCCGACAAGACCCCGCTCAGGGGGCCGTGACGCGTATTTGTCTGTGGAATTCGTAGGAACCGGAGCGGCGTGAGTCAAAAGCCTGAGAGGCGAATCCCGCTGAAGACGGCGATGTGTGGCGATTTCATCACGCTCTGAGAGCGTCTGCCGCAAACTGTTCCTAGATTTGGCGCATTCCTCAAATCAGTTGTAATTCAAGCAATTCGTTAACTTCTTGACGTCATTTGTTAAGATTAATTGTCCGAAAGCGGGGCTGGCGCGGCATGACGATCCTATTGTTCCTGGTCTATGCAGCGCTTGGCGGCGCTGCCGGATGGGGGCTGTTTACCTACACCACCATTGGCTTGCCCGTTTCCGTGGCGGGCGGCGCAATCATTACGGCGCTGATAGGTCAGGTGCATTTGCTGGCGACGCGGGGCGGCAAACAAAACGAGATTGAAGACCGTCTCGGGGCCGTTGAACGCGCCCAGCGCGATGCGGGCGAGCGCGTCAGCGTCGTCGAGGCCCGCACCGAAGCCGTCGAAGCCACATTGAAACACGAGCTGACCGAGCGCCGCGATGCACTTGTCAGCGAGATGAAGCAGCTTGAAAGCCTGATTGAGCGGCTGTCGCTGAGCTTCGAAGCGCGGCTGTCATCGGAGGCCTCTGCTGCGCAGGTGGCCCCCATGGAAGATGCTGTCCTGCGTGCCGTCAAAGTCGCGCTGCAAGATGGGCGGGTTGACCTTCACCTTCAGCCAATCGTGTCCCTGCCACAGCGCCGTGTCGCTTTCTACGAGGGCTTCACCCGCCTGCGCCGGCCGGATGGCTCGCTCATCCTTCCGGCGGAATTTCTTGATGCCGCGCGCCGCGCCGGCCTGATGGGCGTCATCGACAATATGACCCTGTTTCGCTGCGTGCAGATTGTTCGCCGGCTGGCTGAACGCGATCGCCGCGTTGGTGTGTTTTGCAACATCGCAGCGGCCTCGCTCGAAGACGATCAGTTCTTCCCGCTCTTCCTTGAGCACATGGCGGAGAACAAGGATCTCTGCGGCTCTGTGATTTTCGAGATTCGTGCAGACCGCTTCGAGACGCGCTCCCGCAAGATGCGCGAGAATATGGACAAGCTGACCTCGCTCGGCTTCCGCTTTTCAATCGACCATGCCGCCGATCTCGCCATCGACCTTCCGCGCCTGCAGGATGCCGGTGTGCGGTTTGTGAAGATGAACGGGGGCACCCTGATCAATCATCTGCGCGACCCGGCCGGCACGCGCCCGCTCTCATCCGTGACGCGCCGCCTGAACGGCGAAGATGTCTCGGCTGTCTTCTCCAGATACGGCGTGACACTCATCGCAGAAAAGATCGAGGATGAAGCCAGCGTTCTGGAAGTCCTCGAATACGAGATTCCTTACGGACAGGGCCACGTGTTCGGCGCGCCGCGCCCGATCAAATCGTCCCTGATGGAAGAAACCGCGCCATCGGCCGATTTCGTTCGTCGGATCGGGGCCTTTGGCTAACGACGCGCCTCGGCAGGACGGCCCTGATCCCAAGATTGAAGACGGGTCCGCCCGGCGTTTCCTGATTGCATCGGTCGCGGCTTTGGTCGTTGATCTTGTCCTGACACTCGTGCTTCGGCAGGCGACATCTCTCTCGCTGACGGCGTCTGCCGCGCTCTCCTTCGTGCTGGTCGGTGCGCTATTCTATTTTATCCACGAGTTCTGGACGTTCAGGCGGGCGGGGTCTGGCGCGTCGGCCAAACGGCTCGTCCAGAATTTAAGCGCGCTCGCCGCGGCCTTTGTCAGCCGCGTCGCAACGATCGGTATTCTGGAGCTTTCGCACACACCAGGCACCCTGCTCGGAGCAGTTTACTTCCTTGCCGGGGCGGGCGTCTCGTTCAGCGTGAATTATCTCGCCAACCGTTTCTGGGTGTTCCGCAGCTGATCAGCGATTGTTGAAGTGAGGTGTGCGCTTCTCGACGAAAGCTTCCATGCCTTCTTTCTGATCTTCCGTCGCGAAGAGGGAATGAAACAGGCGGCGTTCGAACATGATGCCGTGGGAGAGCGGCGTCTCATAGGCGACGTTCACCATTTCCTTGGTCATCATCGCCGTGGCGCGCGGCAAAGCGGCGATCTTCCTGGCGACGGTTTTGGCCTCATCGACGAGGTCGTCCGCAGGCACGATCCGGCTCACAAGTCCGCAGCGTTCAGCTTCTTCAGCATCCATCATGCGACCGGTCAGGCACATCTCCATGGCCTTCGACTTGCCGATAAAGCGCGTCAGACGCTGCGTCCCGCCAGCGCCGGGCGAGACGCCAATGGTAATCTCCGGCTGGCCAAATTTTGCATTCTCGGCCGCAAGGATGAAATCGCACATCATTGCGAGCTCACACCCCCCGCCAAGCGCATAGCCACTGACGGCAGCAATGAGTGGTTTACGGGTGCGCGAAGCGCGTTCCCAGTTTCGGGTGATGAAGTCGGCATAGTAGGCGTCCATATAGGATAGCTCGCGCATTTCCTTGATGTCGGCCCCGGCCGCAAAGGCCTTCTTCGAGCCCGTAATCACGATACAGCCAACGCTTTCATCAGCTTCGAACCGGTCAAGGGCGGCGGTCAACTCGTCCATAAGCTGGTTGTTGAAGGCATTCAGCGCATCGGGACGGTTCAACGTGATCAGCGCAACGCCATCTTCGGCGTCTGCAATGAGGGTTTCATAAGCCATAGGGGGGACGTCCTTCTTGGCAGTTGCGTCTGTGGCATCGGTGCTGGAGTGTTTTTGCGCGCCCGTCTGCCTGACTCTGTATGTTCAGCGGCTTCAAGAGCACTGAAGGGCACCCGGACGTCAACCTTGTTCACCGTTCATGCCCTTGATTTGAAGCCGCTTTCCCCATCGTCACGATTGGCCGGGCGCGCGCCGCATGCGAGAAAACGGACATGGATGGTTTTGCAGGAAAGACCTCGGGGCGCGGCGGACTGACTTACCCATGGGGTGAGGAAACACCGACCGTCGGTGAAACGATTGAGGTCGCGCCCGGTGTACACTGGGTTCGGATGCCGCTGCCGTTTTCGCTCAAATGGATCAACCTCTGGCTGATCGATGACGGCGAGAGCTGGACGGTTGTCGATACCGGCATGCCGATGGATGAGACCAAGGCGGCCTGGCGCAAAATCGTCGACGAATTATGTGAGGGTCGCCCCATCTCCCGGGTGATCGTGACACACATGCATCCGGACCATGTCGGCAATGCCGGCTGGTTTCACCGCAAATACGGCGCGGAGCTCTGGATGAGCCGGCTCGAATACATCTCCTGCCGCATGCTGTTGGCCGATACAGGCCGTGAGGCTCCGCAGGCGGGGCTCGACTTCTACAAACGGGCCGGATGGGAAGACGACTCCATCGAGAACTACAAGGCGCGATTTGGCGGTTTTGGCCGCGCGGTCAGCCAGATGCCGGACGCCTATCGTCGCCTGTCTGATGGTCAGACGTTTGAAATGGCCGGTGAAACCTGGCGCGTGATTGTTGGGAACGGGCACTCGCCCGAGCATGCCTGCCTGTTCTGCCCAACGCTGAACGTTGTGATTTCCGGGGATCAGCTATTGCCGAAGATCTCATCGAACGTCTCTGTTTTTCCGACAGAGCCGGCGGGCGATCCGTTGAAGGACTGGCTGGATAGCTGCGCAAAACTGAAGCAGGAACTGCCTGAGGATGTGCTCGTTCTGCCGGCCCATAATGAGCCGTTCCATGGTGCTCACAAGCGCCTCGACGCACTCATTCATGGGCACGACGTCGCGCTCAAACGTCTCCAGCAGAGATTGTCGGAGCCCAAGCGTGTCATTGATATCTTCCCGGCGATTTTTGGCCGCAAGATCGGCCCCGATGTGCTCAGCATGGCGACGGGCGAGGCATTGGCGCACCTCAACTATCTCATTGAGCGTGGTGAGGCAGTCAAAGAGACCGGTGCTGACGGCGTCGATCTCTACAGAACGGCCTGATCCGTTCATTGTCATCGCGCTGACGCAATTCGTGGTTTAGAACCGAGTCGAAGCGGTCCACGGGAGTCGGGAATGGCGCAATCTACAAAAGGCTGGTTTGGGATCGGCATGGGGCTGATCATTGCCGCCGGCGCGGTTTATGGCCTCGCCATGCTGCTCGGGGTCAGCTTTGCGATCGGAGCGGCCACGCAGGAAGCCGGTGCGCCCGTGCTGCTCGTGCTGGCGGTTCCTGGTATGGGAGCGCTTGGTTTTTTGATCCTGCTGCTAAAAGTCATTGTCGACAGGGTGGGCAATACTGAAGACGACCATTATTCCAAGACCGTCGACCAATAGGAGACCGCCTTGATCGTTACCATGACCGACAATTTGCCGGGGCACGAGATTGTCCATGTCATCGGAACCGCCCGCGGAAATGTTGTGCGCGCCCGTTTTTTTGGCCGGGATATCATGGCGGGTCTGCGCAGCATTGTGGGCGGTGAAGTGCCGGAATACACAAAGCTGATGGCCGAAGCGCGCGAGCAGGCAATTGACCGGATGATCTCTCATGCGCGCCTTCAAGGCGCGGATGCGGTCGTGTCGATGCGCCTGACAACGTCGATGATCATGTCGGGGTCAGCCGAGATTCTCGCATATGGAACGGCGGTTCGCATTTCATGAGTGAAGAGGCGGCAGAACCAGAAGCACAGCCGATCTCGCTGGCTGACCGCATCAAGCGCGAGGCCCGCGAATGGGGGCAGACGCTCGCCATCTTCGTTCCTGCCTTCTTCCTGTTCTCGCTGTTCTTCTTCGAGCAACGGGTGATCCCGTCCGAAAGCATGGTGCCCAATCTTCAGGTTGGGGACCGGGTGGCCGTCAACAAGATGGCCTACGGCTATGGCCGCTACTCGATCCCGTGGGGCGTTGATCGCATTCTGCCGGTCGGCAAGGGCCGGTTCTTTGCCCGTTCGCCAAAACATGGCGACGTCGCCGTGTTCATGCACACCCATACCCGCCGGGTGATGATCAAGCGCGTGATCGGCCTCCCCGGTGACCGGGTTCAGCTGCGCAATGAGCAGCTCTTCCTGAATGGCGGCCCGGTGGATACCGAGTTTCAGGGTCGGCTGCGCTATGTGCCGCACAAGGATACGATGGTCGTGACGGCCCGCGAGACGCGCGAGTCGATAGGAGAGAAGTCATGGCTGTCACATCAGTGGCAGGCTGGAACGGGTCTTGATTCCACGCCTGAGTTTATCGTTCCCGAGGGCCACATCTTTTTCATGGGCGACAATCGCGACAATTCTACGGATGCGCGGGCCCTGTCCGGCCATTGTCCACCGGTGAAGGGGAT